>JAJYKG010000288.1 GCA_021788795.1 Thermoplasmata archaeon
CCAAGTCTTCTTGTCCGGGTCGAAGGAAACCTTCTCGCCGACCATGGGTACGACCCGCCGGGAAGGTGCGGCTCGTCTATTAGATTCCTCCCCGAACCGTTCTGGGTTCCGGCCCCTCGCACGAGACTTTCGGGTCACGCTCATGGGCCGCCCTTCGGGATTCGTGCCGAATCCTCAAGATTGGACCGTTTTACTGGAGGAAACGGCTGCCAAGGAAGCTCGTGACCGAAAAGAGGACTCCGCGGCACGGCGAGGACGGCATGACTGCGGTCGAATCATGGGGTGCGCGGGGGACAGAGTTTCAGACCCTCGGGGATTTCTTGGAGCACAACGAGGAGGCACGGTTCCCGGCCAAGGTCCAGGGACACGAGGGACCAGCGTCCCTGATGGGCCTCTAAGGTCACCGTCCTCGTCGGGGCGGCCTACGTCCTCCGTGCGATCCTGCTCGCGCGCTTCGTGTAGGCTGACAAGGTGCGCCCCCTCGGCCCCGTGAGGGTGGGATCCCCCCCGGAGGGGGCGGCTTTCCCCTCTCCGCACCCGCCGAGGGCGCCGCCTCAGGAGAAGACCTTCTCCTCGACGAGGTCGAAGCCCGGGGCGTCCAGCTCGAGGTTCCGCTTGTCCTTCGCGAAGTCGGGCTGCGAGATCTCCTTCACGTACTCGTGCTGGATGATGAGCTTCATGACCTCGCTCGTGCCCGTCCAGATCATCCCGAGGCGAGAGTCCCGCAGGAGCCGCTCGACCGGGTAGACCGTCGTGTAACCGATCCCGCCGAGGACCTGCATCGCGTTGTTGACCGCCTCCCACATGACCTCCGTGGAGTTCAGCTTCGCCATGGACACGAGCTTGCGCACGTAAGACGGCGAGGCCTTCCCGGCCTCGAGGGCGTCCGCAGCGCGGCTCGCGGTGTATGCCAAGGCGGTGGCGTGGGCGATGGCCGTGAGGCTCTCCGCGACCCGGAAGCTCACGCCCTCGTGCTCCATGAGCTTCGCCCCGAAGGACTCCCGGCGGAGGGCGTAGTTCGCCGCGACCTCAATCGCCGCGGCCGCCACGCCCAGGGACCCGGACGCGGTCGTGAGGCGCTCGGGCACCATCATCCGGGTGAAGACGTCGTACCCGCGGTTCTCCTCCCCGACGAGATGGTCCTCGGGGACCGCCAGGTCCTTGAACGCGATACGCGCGGTGCCGCCGCCCTTGTTCCCCATGAGCCCGTACATCGTCTCGACCCGCAGGCCGGGCGCGTCGCGGTCCACGAGGAAGGCGCTCACGCCCTTCGTCCTCGGACGGGCCGCGGGGTCCGTGAGGGCGTAGACGACGAAGAAGTCCGCGCCCTGTCCGCCGACGATGAACCGCTTCTGGCCGTTGAGGACGAAGCCGCCGCCGTGCCGGCGGGCGGTCGTCCTCATCATGCCGAAGAGGTCCGAGCCGCCGGACGGCTCCGTGATCGCCTCGGCTCCGTACCGCTTCCCGCTCGTGATGCCGCGCAGGTACGTCTCCTTCTGCGCCGGCGTCCCGAAGCGGTGGATCGCCTCCCCCACGATCGTCCCGAGGGAGTACATGCAGCTCAGGGTGAAGCCCAGGCGGCCCATCTCCTCGACCGCGGCCATGTCGCCGACCCAGGACGCTTCCCGCCCGCCGTACCTCGCGGGGAAGCGCAGGCCCACGAGGCCCGCGCCCGCGGCGAGGTCGAGGAAGGACCGCGGGAACGCGACCTTCTCCGCCTCGAGGTCCCGGATGAGGTCGTGCGGCACGTCCCGCACGAACCTCCGCGCCTCGACCTTCATCGCGCGCTCGTCCTCGGAAAGTAAGATGTCTTCCATGGTTCAACGCCCCGCGAGCCTGTCCCGCAGGCTCTTCTTGTCGATCTTCCCCGTGCCCGTCATGGGCATGTCGTCGATCCGGAGGAACTCCTCGGGGATCCACCACCGGTTCAGCTTCCCCTGGGCCACGTAGCCCTCGAGGTACTCCCTCGCCTTCGCCGCGTCGAAGGGTACGTTCGCCCGCACCTTGACGAAGGCCACCGGCCGCTCGCCCCACTTCGGGTCCGCTCTCCCGACGACGGCCACGAGGTCGACCCCGGGGGCCTCCGAGAGCGCGCTCTCGACCTTCGCGCTCGGGATGAACTCGCCCCCGCTCTTGATGAGGTCCTTCACGCGGTCGGAGACCCGAAGATTCCCGTACTCGTCGAGCTCGCCGGCGTCGCCCGGCCGGAACCATCCGTCCGCGTCGAACGACTCCCGCGTCTTCTCGGCGGAGGTGAAGTACCCGGGCGGCAGCCACGGGGACCGGAAGAGGATCTCCCCGGGGCGGTCCTCCTCGGGCTTCATGATCCGCAGCTCCGACAGCGGCGCGGGCGTGGTCGAGGAGACGGAGATCTCGTCCGCCGCCTCCTTGGACAGGGGGCCGTAGCCCTCGTTGACCGTCGCGATGGAGGCGATGAGCCCGTCCGTGAAGCCGTAGATCATGGACAGCTCGATCCCCTTGGCCGCCGCGGCCTTCACGAGTCCGGCGGGGATCGCGGAGCCACCGACGAGGAGCTTGAGGCCCCGCAGGGTCTCCGCGTCGCGGTGGGCGAGGAGCGCGTACAGCATCGTCGGGACCATGCTCATCCAGGTGACGCGCTCGCGCGCGACGGCCTGGAGGACGCTGTCGGGGTCGAACCGGCCGTCCATCACGTAGCGGTTGCCGAGCATCGTGGAGAAGTACAGGGTGCCCCAGGACCAGAGGTGGTAAAACGGGATCGGGGACAGGACGACGTCGCTCGAGCGCAGCCTCGACTTGCCGTCGTACGCGGAGAGGAGCGTGGCGATCGTCCAGCAGGCCAGGAGCGTCTTCTTGTGCGA
>JAJYKG010000027.1 GCA_021788795.1 Thermoplasmata archaeon
ACCGTCGTCCAGTGGGGGTGAGCCGGGTGCGGGCCGATCTCGCGCGGCACCTCGCGCAGCGGCACGAGGACCGCGTCGCCCTCGTCGACGGCGCGGCGCGCCGCCCCATCACCTACCGCGAGCTCGACGCGCAGGCGGGGGGCTGGGCGCTCCGGCTCCGCCAGGCGGGCGTCGTGCGCGGGGACCGCGTGTCCGTCTACGCGGAGAACGACGTGCGCGTGGTCGCCTTGTGGCTCGGCTGCCTCAAGGCCGGCGCCGCCCTGGTGTCCCACAACCTCCGGCTCTCGCCCCAGGAGCTTTCCCGGCAGGTCGAGCGAACGAAGCCCCGGATCCTCATCCTCGGCCCCGGTGCGCCCGCGGCGACGGGCGGCTCCGTCCCGACGATGCCGTTGACCGCGCCCCTCCCGGAGCCCGAGCCGGTCGCACCGTCCCCTTCGGAGGACGCGGAAGCCGCGGCGCTCGTCCTGTTCACCGGCGGATCCACGGGGGTGCCCAAGGGCGCGGTCCTCAGCCTCCGGGAGGTCCTCTCCAACGCGGTTAACACCGCGGTCTCCTGGGGACTCCGGGCCGACGACGCCACCCTCCTCGTGTACCCGCTCTTCCACACGGGCGGCTGGAACGTCCTCACGGTCCCGCTGCTCCTCGTCGGCGGGCGCGTCGTCGTCATCGGGAAGTTCGAGACCGGGACCGTCCTTCGGCTCCTGGAGCAGGAAGGAATCACGCTCTTCTCCGGCGTCCCCTCCATGTTCGTGGACCTCGTCGCCCACCCCGCGTTCCCCGCGGCGAAGCTCCCGTCCCTGCGATGGGCGAAGAGCGGCGGCGGGACCTCGCCCGCCTACGTCGTCGACGCGTTCCGCTCCCGGGGCATCCCGTTCTACCAGGGCTACGGCCTCACCGAGGCGGGGCCGAACCTCTTCTTCTCCGGACCGGAGGACCTCCACCGCCCCTTCACCGTCGGCCGGCAGACCCTCCTCGCGGACCTGCGCCTCGTGGACACGGACGGCCGGGATACGGCCGAAGGCGAACTGCTCGTGCGCGGGCCCCTCCTCTTCTCCGGGTACCTCATGGCCCCGGAGGCGGACGCGGACGCGATGGCGGACGGCGATCTGCGCACCGGAGACATCCTGCGGCGGGATGAAGAAGGGTTCTACTATTTCGTCGGCCGGCGCAAGCTCATGTTCAAGTCGGGCGGGGAGAACGTCTATCCGTCGGAGGTGGAGCAGGTCCTCGAGGCCCATCCCTCCGTGACCGAGGCCGCGGTGGTCGGCGTGCCCGACGAGCGGTGGGGCGAGGTGGGCAAGGCCTTCGTCGCCTGCCGCACGCCCGTGGGCGCGGACGAGCTGCGCGCCTACCTGCGGGAGCGCCTCGCCCACTACAAGGTCCCGAAGACGTTCGTCTTCCTCGGGGCGGTCCCGCGGACGTCGAGCGGCAAGAAGGACTACCCGCGCCTCCAGAGGGGGGAACTCGGCTGAACCCCGTCCGCTCGCGCCGCGCGGGAACCTGGGAGGATTCCATCCGGGCCATGGAGAGCCGCCCCATCCGGGCGTCCCCCAAGACCGAGCGCGGAGAGCGCACGCGCCTCAAGATCATCCGGGCCGCCGAGAAGGTCTTTGGCGAGCGCGGGTTCTACGAGGCGCGGATCTCCGAGATCACCCGCCAGTCCGGCGTGGCCCTCGGGACGTTCTACCTGTACTTCTCCTCGAAGGAGGAGATCTTCCGTGCCCTCGTGGAGACGCTGAACCACGACCTGCGGCGCAGCCTGGCCGAGGGGGTCCGCGGGCTCAAGACCCGATCCGAGATCGAGGCGAAGGGCCTCCGCGCCTTCCTCCATTTCCTGCAGCGGCACCGCAAGCTCTACCGGATCGTCAAGCAGGCGGAAATCGTCGACCCGCCCCTCTTCCAGTGGTATTACCAGCGGATCGCGGAAGGATACGCGCGCGGCCTCCAGGAGGCCATGAACAAGGGGGAGTTCCGCCGCCGCGACCCGGAGCTGATCGCCTTCGCCCTCATGGGCATCGGCGACTTCGTGGGCATGCGGTACGTGACGCTCGAGGACCAGCTGAGCGAGGCCCGGCTCGACGACCTCGTCGACTTCATCCTCCACGGGCTGGTGAAGCGGTGACCGCCGAGACGCCGCCCTCATCCCGCGTGCTGCTCACGCGCCAAGGATCCGCGGCGATCGTGACCCTCGAGAGTCCCCCGATGAACCTGCTCTCCTCGGACCTGCTCGACGAGCTCCTCGCCCGTCTCCGCGCCGCGGAGACCGACCCGGCGGTGCGGACCATCGTGCTGACGAGCGGGCTCGAGCGGACCTTCACCGCGGGCGCCAACATCCGCGAGATGGCACCGATGGGCTCCGCGGAGGCGGGACGCCACTCCAAGAAGGGGCAGGGCCTCACGCGGTGGATCGAGGCCTGCCCGATGCCCGTGATCGCCGCCGTGCACGGCGTCTGCGTCGGAGGCGGCTCCGAGATCATCGAGGCTTGCGATTTCGTCCTCGCCAGCGAGGACGCGTCGTTCGGCCAGCCGGAGATCAAGATTGGCGTGCTCCCGGGCTGGGGCGGCAGCCAGCACCTGCCGCGGCGGATTGGGGCCCAGCGGGCCCGGGCGTGGATCCTCCTGGGGGACACCATGACCGCGGAGGCGGCAAGGGAAGCGGGCCTGGTCTGGAAGGTCGTCCCGCAGGACCGCCTCCTGCCCGAGGCCCTCGGGCTCGCGGAGCGGCTCGCGGAGCGTCCCGCCGCGGCCCTCGCGGCGGCCAAGGCCGCGATCAACGACGCGCTCGACCGCGGGGAGGCGCGCGGCCTCGCGCACGAGCGGCGCCTTTGGAGCAGCCTCTTCGGCACGGCGGACCAGCGGGAGGGCATGGCCGCGTTCCTGGAGAAACGGCCGCCGGCATTCGCGCCGCGAAAGACGACTGGAGCTCGGAAATCCTCTCCCTCCCGCGGTTCCGCGGCGAAGCCGCCCCCGCGGCGGGCCTCAGCGGCCCGACGCCGGGGCCAGCGCCGCTAGGTACCGGTCGACCGTGCCCGCGAGGTCAATGGACGGTTTCCACCCCCACTCCCGCCGCGCCTCGGTGTCGTCGAGGCTCCGCGGCCACGAGTTTAGGATGGCTTGCATCTTCGGGTCGGGCCGGAACGTAATCCGCGCCGAGGGGACCTTCGCCCGGACGGCCGCGGCGATCTCCGCCGCCGTGGGGCTGAAGCCTTGGATGTTGTAGGTGCAGCGCGTCAAACGCTCCTGCGGCGCGTCGTGCAGTTGGAGGAGCGCGCGCACCGCGTCGTCCACGTACAGGAGGGGGATTCGCGTCCGCTCCTCGCAGTATGCCTCGTACGCGTGACCGTGAACCGGCTCGTCGATGAGATACGTGGAGTAGGCGCTCGCGCCGCCTGCGCCGCGGCCCGCCCCGAGGACGGACGGCAGGCGCACGGCCCGGAAGTCGAGCCCGAGCTTCCCGTGGAAGTACTCGCCCAGGCGCTCCGTGAAGACCTTGGAGACGCCGTACAGCGTCGTCGGCTTCTGGTCCCACTCGTTCGGCACCGGGTCCGGCACCCCGGGCCCGAAGGATGCGATGGAGCTCGTGTAGATCACCTTGCGCACCCCGAAGAGCCGGGACGCCTCGAGCACGTGGAAGCTGCCGTCGACGTCGACGTGGTAGGCGGAGATGGGGTCCACCTCGGCGCTCGCGGAGAGCAGGGCACCTAGGTGGAAGACCGTGTCCGGACGATGCTCCCGGACCGCCTCAAGCACGTCCGTGAAGACGGCGAGGTTTCCGGAGACGGTCGTGGCGGCAGTCCCCAACCCGCCGAGACCTCCGGGTGGGAAGGCGATGTCCATGAGGACGACCCTGTCCCCGCGACGGACCAGCTCCTCGGCGACACGGCGGCCGATGAAGCCGCCGCCTCCCGTGATCAAGGCCTTCATGGTCGCCCTCTCGGACCGGAGCCGTTCCCGACATCCGCGGTCCTTGAGATAAGGATGCTGAACCGCCCGAGTCTCCGGCATCGAACCCTCCGTTGATTGAGGGAAGGCTAAATTGGCCGGTGACACCAGGTCGAGCGGCCAGCCCGGCCGGGCTGTGAATCCTCAAATAGACCGGCCGATAGCCGTTCCGCCACAGCCCCCCGGGGCCGCGGGAGCCGAGCTTGGAGAGATTAGGAGTCGAGCACGTCGACCAGGAGAAGCGGCACGGCCGGCCCTTCAACACCTTCACCCTCTGGTTTGGGGCCAACCTCACGATCGCCGACTTCGCCCTAGGCTCAATCATCTTCGGTCTGCCGCTCCCGAGCATCGCCCTCGCCATCGTCCTTGGGAACGTGCTGGGCGGCCTCCTGGTGGGACTCCTCGCTGCGATGGGCCCGACCTTCGGCTATCCGCAGATGATGATCTCGCGGGCCATCCTGGGCAGGTACGGCAACATGCCGTTCGCCCTCGCGAACTGGGTGAGCACGGTCGGCTGGTTCACCGTGAACATCGTCCTCGGCGGGATCGCTCTCCAGCTCGCGTTCGGGCTCCCGTTCGCCGCGGCTGCGGCGGTCCTCGTCCTCGTGGACGTTGTGATCGCCCTGTGGGGCCACGACCTCATCCACTCGTTCGAACGACTCATGTCCGTCGTCCTCGCGGTGATGTTCGCCGCGGTCACGATCCTCACGTTCGACCGCATCGGGGCGAACCTGGCGCGGTACCAGGCCACCATGACCTTCAACGCGTACTACTGGGCGCTCGTCTTCGCGGTCGTGTTCTCGTACCTGATGAGCTGGGCCCCCTACGCGAGCGACTACTCGCGGTACCTGCCCGAGACCACGTCGAAGTGGAAGATCGTGGCCTACACGACCGCGGGCGGGGCGATCGCGAGCGCCTGGGCGGAGGTCGCGGGCTTCCTCGTCTTCGTCGGGGCGTACGACCCCAGTCTGAACGCCATCGCGGCCCTCGCCGCGGTCTCCGGCGGATATTCGGTCCTCGCCCTCCTCACCGTGGTCCTCGGCGCCGTGGCCGCGGATGCGCTGAACCTGTACACGAACTCCCTGTCCGCCCTCGTCCTGTTCCGTCGGGCCGGGAGGATCCCGACGATCCTCCTGGCAGGCGTCCTGGGGTTCCTCTTCGCCCTCGTCGCGTCGAACAACTTCGGCACCTTCTACCAGGACTTCCTCCTGACCCTCGACTATTGGATCACGCCGTGGATCGGCGTCATGGTCGCGGCGTTCTTCGTCCGGCGCGTGCGGGGAGACGTGGAGGGGGTCGCGGGATTCCTCAAGACGGGCCTGGGCGCGTACCTCATCGGCCTCCTCGTCTCCGTCCCGTTCATGAACCTCTCCGCCTACGGCCTCGGCTATGTCGGCCCCGTGGCGAACCTCATCGGCGGGGCCGATGTGAGCTACTTCGTCGCCTTCGCGGCCGCCCTCGTCGCGTACTTGGGCCTGAGCGCGTCGAGGCCGTCGGGAGCCGGGGCCATCAGCTAAGTGTTATATAACCGTGGAGTTATCTACATGCCATGGACGTCTTCGCGGCCGTCGCGGATCCCACCCGCCGCGCAATGCTGGACCTGATCGCGGCTCGGCCCCGCCGGGCGGGCGAACTGGTGGACGCCTTCCCGAACCTGACGCAGCCCGCGGTGTCCCGCCACCTGCGGGTGCTCCGGGAGGTCGGCCTCGTGAAGGTGACCTCCCGCGCGCAGCAGCGGATCTACGGCCTCAACGCCGAGGCGCTCGCCCCGGTGTACGCCTGGGTGGCGCGGTACCAGGGATTCTGGCCCCGCCACCTCGATGCGCTCGAGCACCACCTCAACGCCCACGTGAAGACGATCCCCGAACGGAGACGGAAACCATGACCCAAGGCCCCCTGGCCCTCCCGCGTTCCCGGACCGGAACCGTCGCCATCGACGGCGCCCACGCCACGCTGAGATTCGAACGCACGCTCCGCCATCCCCCGGAGGAGGTCTGGGCCGCGCTGACGCAGCCCGAGGCTTTGTCCGCGTGGTACATGGCCAAGGCCTCGATCGACGGACGCAAGGGCGGAACGGTAGACATGCACACCGGGCCGTCCCAGTTCCACGTCACCGGCCGGATCCTCGTCTGGGACCCTCCGCGGACCTTCGAGCACGAGTGGCGCGTCGCGCCGCGGCCCGAACTCCCGGAGGGCGAGGACGCGGTCATCCGGTGGGAGCTCGAGCCCGTGCCGGAGGGCACCCGGCTCCTCCTGACCCACCGCCGCCTGACGAAGGCCACGGCCCTCGGGTTCGCGCCCGGGACGCACGCGCTGCTCGACCGCCTGGAGGCCCACCTGGACCGCACGCCGCTGCCGGCCTTCGGCCAGCGGTACCAGGAGGTGCTCCCGGGCTACCCGCCCATACCGGGGCCCCCGGGGGCGAGGCCCGCGTCCGGTCCCGACCGGCCCGCGTGAGCGAGGGCGACGGATCCGCCCCCGCCGCCGGCGGCCCGGGAGCCGCGTATCACGAATGATAAGCTGCGCACCAGGCTCATTTAAGCGGCCCGCGTTCAGAGGGCCGCAATGGGGGGCGTCTCTTCGTCGGCATCAGCCCTCTTCCTGGCCCTGCTCCCTCCGGACGAGGAGGCCAAGAAGCCGGCCGCAGACGTGGCCAAGGCCACGGGCAACGCCGTCGTCCAGAGGGCCACGGTCACGGGACGCAGCGAGCTCCGCGCCTTCCTCCGCATGAACCCGGAGGAGGACTTCGACATCGAGGCGATCAACTCCACGGACTTCCACACGCTGCTCCGGGAGGCGAGCGCGGAGAAGCGGTTCTTGAAGGCCGCGGCCCGCGTCGCGGAGGCCCTCCTGCCCCGCGTCCACGCGGAGACGGAGGACCCGCTCCTCGTCGGCGCGATCCTCGCCGACAAGACGCTGGCGTGGTACCTCAAGAGCGCCGCGGACCCGGACTGGGCCGAGTTCGCCCCGCTCCGCTGGGGGGGCATCTTCTACGAGTCCCGGTCGCCCGGGGGCCGCCTTCGGCGGAAGCTGTCCACGCGGCTCACGGACCTGATCGAGGCGTGCGTGAACGCGAGCGGCACCACGGCCGTCCTGAGGGCGGGCTTCAACGGCATGTTCCGCGGCTCGAAGCAGGTGAAGAGCGCGGTGCAGTTCGCGCTGGGCTCCAAGCGGCCCCGCCTGACCCAGCAGGTCGCGCAGGCCTACCTCGACGACCTGGCCGCGAGCCCGCGGAACGGCGCGGCGCCCGTCCCCCTCCCCCACCTGAGCGACGTCGCGAAGCGGAACGGTTCCACGGAGGTGAACAACACCCTCTCCGAGCTCTTCCGCCCGGAGAGCAGCCGGTCCCTCATGGTCCTCGATCCCCGCTTCCACCTGGGCATGAACGCGGTGACGATCCAGGTCGTGCCCGCGAAGAACGTCGAGGAGGGCTCCACGTACGACCTCATCCAGCGCGAGACCGGGCCGCTCCGGGCCTCGCCAGCGTCGCACGGCGGCGGGGCGGAGGCCATCCCCACGGCGCCCTGGGACCGCACGGGCCTCACGGACAGGGACTGGCTCAAGATCCTCAAGGGACTCGAGAAGGGCAAGACGAGGCTCGAGGCTCCGCCTCCCGAGAACCACCGGGAGCGGGAATCGTTTCTCGGCCTGCGGAAGGTCCTGCTCACGGACGCGTCCGCCCGGAAGGCCTTCCTCGCGGTCCACTGGAAGGGCCGGCCGAGCGGCCTGTCCCTCCTCGCCCAGCTCCTCTCCGAGGGGACCTGGATCCCCGAGGCGGACACGGACGGCGACTACCTCGAGGCCGAGCTGGACCACCTGAGCCGCCAGGAGGGCGGCCACAGTTCCCACGAGGGCGACTGGTCGATCGGCCACGGCTGGACGGTGACCCGGGAGATCCGGCCGGGCGCGGTCCGGGCCTACACGGCGCGCGCAGCGTCCGCAGACTGACGCACCGCGGCGTTGAGGGCGCGGTAGACCTCCTCGCGGTCGGGCACGCGCGGGAGGACGTGCTCCGTCAGGGCGCTCTCGAGGATGGCCCAGCTGGAGTCGGCCCGCACGCCGCGCTGCGCGATGACGAGGCCGAAGTGGTTCAGGGCGGAGGACCGGGGGGCGTCGCTGATCGAGGCGAACAGGGGGATGCCGCACCTGAACGACAGGAGCTCGACGAGCAGCGTGAGCGTCTCGTTCCGCGCCTGCGCGGTGGTGTTGCGGCACAGGAGGAGCGTGCGGCTCGTCGCGTCCCGCATGAACCGGGTCGCGAGGGTCTCGAGCGCGGCGAAGGTCATGTGCTTGTGGATGCCGTCGCCCCAGGAGGGGGGGCCCTGGGACTCGGGGCGCAGGGGGACCTGGAGGAGCTCCAGCGCGCCCTGGGCGTCCGGCGTCTTCGCGTCGAACGCGGCCATGGCCTTGTAGACCGCCTCCAGGGTGAGCCGACCCGCCTTGAGGAGGTCCAGGCGGGCGACGACCGTGTGGTTCGTGAAGGTGGGCCGTCCCGCCTCGTCCGGCATGCCGCGCGTGATGCGCGACAGGAGGAGTTCCCGCCCCGTCTTGACCGGGGTGGTCATCCGGAGGTCGACCTCCCCGTCGATGTCCTGGGCCGCGGCCGCGCGGATCGGGGTGTAGTGGCCGCGGAGGTACGGGTCGAAGAGCCCGGCATCGAAGCCGCGGGACATGGCCTTCGTGGTGTACCCGACGTTGGGGACCACCGCGAAGACCCAGTGGTCGCACGCGACGGGGTCCTCGGCCGCGGACGGCGCGGTCGATTCCGTGGGCACCACCGCGACGCCCTCCCTACGGCCGGATGAGGGACTGGGCCTGGAACTTCTCGGCCTCGAGGATCTCGTCCGGGATCTTGTTCGCGATCTTGCGGAAGTGCTCGATGAAGTGGACGTACTCGTCGTACGAGAAGTCCGGCTCGCCGCCGCCCTCCGGGCGGAATCCCGTGCGCACGATCCGCGGCTGCCCGACGGGCTCCATGCCCTCCTGCTGCTCCGTCCGCACCCAGGAGAGGAAGTACTCGGCCTTGTCCATGCTGACGCCGGCCACCTTCCCGCCCCGGATCTGGGACAGGGTCTGGGGGACGAAGACGCGGAGGAGGGCCTCCGCGTACTCGCGGCGGGCCTTCTTGTCCTCGGGGAAGCCCTGGTGGAGGCCGAGCCTCGCCAGGACGTCGTCGCGGAGGGTGTCGAACTTGGAGAGGACGAAGGCAGGGTAGATGATCGGTGGATCCGGGTTGACGCCGGAGTCCTTGAGCCGGTCGTACTCCTGCTTCTTGTACGTCTGGAAGGCGACCATGAGCTTGGCGACCGTGCTGTCGTACCGGAGCATCTTCTTGTACGACGGGGTGTCGATGTCCGTGGTCATCTTGCTGCAGTCCACGAGCACGACGATCACGACGCTCTTCAGGAGCTGCTGGATGAGCGGCCGGGACGCGATCCCGGTCTCGATGAACTCCTCGATGTCTTCGCCGGAGACGTCGTACGCGGAGAAGCGCAGCGTGGAGAAGGGCTTGACCCAGTTCTGGGCGCGGATGTAGTAGGGCAGCTTGCCCTGGACCTTCCGGAGGTAACCGAAGATGAAGCTGAGCTCCGTGATCTCTTCCTTCAGGGTGGCGCTCGGGAAGCGGGCGTCCTTCATGCCTTCGTACACGGCGGACATGATGTTCAGGGAGGCCATGGGCGCGTGGAAACGGAAGTCATCGTGCACTCCCGTACCGTACTTCACCTGGGCGGAGTACAGAAGGCCGAGGAAGGTCGTCTTGCCGGAAGCGCGATCCCCCAACAGAGCGCAGGGCATGAGAGCCCGACCCCGCGCTTGCGTACTTAAACCCTGCTCGGGAATTATCAATCTTGCAAAGGACGAGAGGCCGTCGGCCCGAGCCGCTCAGTCCTTCGTCGCCGCGGCGACCTTCGCGACCTCGTCCAGGAACGCGAGGTACTCGCCCTTCGAGTAGTCCGGCTCCCAGCCGCCGCTCTCGGTCCGCCGGAGCCGGATCTGCTCGTGCGGCGGCGAGCCCTTCGTCTCCGTGCGGACGCCGCTGAAGACGTAGCTCGGCGGCGCGAACCGGAGCTTCTTCCCCGCGGGGGCCCGGACCATGGCAAGGGTCCGCGGCAGGTTGGGCTCGAGGAGGACCTTCCCGTAGAGGGACCGCGGGCCCGTCTTCGCGGCAGCCGGCGGCGTGGCCTCGAGGTTCGCGGCCTCCAGGAACGCCGGCGGGACGGAGTCGAACTTGGAGAAGACAAAGACCGGGTGCAGGACGGCGCGACCGCCGCTGGACCGCCACCTCTGGACCGCGACGAGGAGCGCCTCGACGCGGCCGTCGTACGCGCGCGCGGGACCCGACTTGGGGTCCGCGCCCTTCGGAGCGAGCTTCGTGCTGTCCACGAGGACGGCGACCACATCGGCATCGAGGGCGTCCCGCCACTTGCCCGTCCCGAACGTGCTCCCCTGGTGGAGCCCCGGGCTCGCCTCGTCCAAGCTTCCGGGAAGCGAGAAGTGAATCGTCGGCGAGGGGCCCGCGGCCCCCTTGCGCGAACCGATGCGGGAAAGGAGGCCGTGCCCGGCCCGGGCGGCGTCGAGTTCGACGCGCAGCTCGTGGAGCCCTTCCTTGGTGGTCGTGTCGGGGAAGCCGCCGGACATCATCCGCTGGAAGAGGGCCGTGACCTCGTCCAGCGAGTCGTAGGCCACGTGGAACCGGAGCTCGTCCTCCCGGCCGGAGCCGGAGCTCACCAGGGCGGCGTAGAGCAGCCCGAGGAAGGTCGTCTTCCCGGAGCCGTGGTCCCCGACGATGGCGACGCGAAGCATGAGGCCGTCTCGGGTGAGGAAACCCGTCGGAAGAACCTTCCTGGGTGGGAGACGGGATTGATAGCGAGGAATCGGGTGGGTATCCAGATGCCTCCGCGAACGGCGCGGCGCCCCCTCCGCGCACCCGGATCGCCCGAATCCTTGGGCGTCCTCCGGCCTGGGGATCGGCGGGGCGCATGATGCCCGCGAAGGGCCCTCGGGCACAGGGGAAGGAGGCTAGCGGAAGGGCGGCCGAGCGCGCGGCCGCGCCCCGACGGTTCGGACCCCGGGCGGACCAAGGCGACGGCGAGGCCGCGGTGCGGCGCGGATCGCGGCCCTGAGGGAGCCCTCGCGCTCGATCGTGGCCCGACTCCACCCGCTGATCATGAAGCACGCCAGGGTGACTCCAGCCCACCGTCCAATCCGGCTTCGCCTTCTACAAGCGGAAAGACACGAGGGTTCTCGTCGCGGCCCCACGCAAGAGCTACGTGAGCCTCGGGTACACGAACGACGCGGGCATCGACAGGGAGCCGGTCAAGCTCGCCTCGGTTGACCCGATCGACGACACGCAGACTGCCGCCATGGTGCAGCGCCTGGGAGCCGGGTCCTGACCCGGGCCTTCCCTCGGACCCTCGCCCATAAGTACGCCTGCGTCGTATTCACCGCGGCCGAGGCCAGCGGCGCTCGGGGGACGACATGAAGGTCCTCGTATACGGTGCCGGCGTCATTGGTACGATGCATGCATGGGCGTTCGAGCGGGCGGGACACCAGGTTTCCCTCCTGGTGCGGCCCGGCCACGAGGATCGCTGGGCGAACGGGGTCGCCCTCCGCATCCTCGACGGGCGTGGCCCGCGGCAGGAAGAGTTCAAGGTCCTGTACCGGCCGCAGATCGTCCCCTCGCTCGAACCGGACGACGGGTACGACCTGATCGTGGACGCGGTCCGCTTCAGCCAGGCGGAGGCCGTCCTCCCCGAGATCGCCGCGAACCGCGGCAACGCCCTGGTCCTGTTCTTCCACCAGGCCTGGCGGGGCCTCGACGTCCTCGACCGCACCCTGGGCAAGGAGCAGTACGTCCTCGGGATGCCGCGGGCCGGGGGCGTCCTGTCGAACGGCGTCCTCGACGGGGCCTTCGAGGGGAAGGTCATGCTCGGGACGAGCACGTGCGGGCGCCCGACGACGCCGGTTGTGGAGGGCGCGGCCCGGAAGAACCTGGACTTCGTCTCGGGGCTCTTCCGTCCCTCCGGGTTCGAGGTCGTGACGCCGGAGAACATGGAGCACTGGTACTGGGTCCACTTCGCGAGCACGGCCGTGTACACGGGCGCCATCGCCAAGGAGGGGGGCTACGACGCCTTCGCGCAGGACAAGAAGGCGATCCACGACGCCCTCCTCGCCGGCCACGAGGCGATGGAGATCTGTTCGGCCCGCGGCGTCGACGTCCGAAAGATGGAGGACGCCAAGATGTTCGTGACCTCGCCCCTCGTCGTGGCCCCCCTCATGCGTCGCGCGCTCGCCCAGTCCATGACGCGCCGCCTGTCGCAGACCCACCCGGAGTACGCGCCCGAGTTCCGGCAGATCTTCGACGAGGTGCTCGAGACCGGGCGCCAGCTGAACGTTCCCACGCCCCACCTGGACGCCTATCGGCCCTACGTCGATCGATAGGATCCTCGGGACCGCCGCGGACTTCGCGCGCGTCGGAGCCGACGGGACGGCGGACGCGGAGCGAAGTGAATCGATGAGCGAGCGCAGCCAACCATTATCCTGCATGGACACGATGCGGGGGACGAAGGGGGAGGTGTTCTGGCGAAATACATCGCCGTCCACACGCTTCCGCAGCCGATGGCTCCCGAGGAAATCACGCCTCTCGTCGAGGAGCTGCTCCGGCACGAGGCGCTGGACGCGTACTGGGTGCAGTCGTGGGCCGAGACGAACGAGCAAGGAAAGGCGCTCCGGATCTTCTGTGAGTGGAACGCCAAGAGCGAGGACGCGGTCAAGAAGGTCTTCGAGAAGGTCCCCACCTTCCCGCTGGACCACATCCGGCCGATGACGAAGTTCGACTCGGACAGCTTCCGTATGCCCGTGCGGCAGCCCCAGGCGCCGATTCCGTAGGACCGGATCCTCCGCGGGCATCCGGCTACCGCGGCACGGCCACCGGCAGGGCTACCGCTCGAGCACCATGGCCATCGCGTCTCCGCCGCCGATGCAGAGCGTGGCGAGGCCGCGGTGGACGTCCTTCTCCTGCATCGAGTGCAGGAGCGTGACGACGATCCGGTTGCCCGAGCACCCGATCGGATGGCCGAGGGCCACGGCGCCGCCGCAGAGGTTGAACACGTCCCAGGGGATGTCGAGCTCCCTCCGCACGCCGACGCTGGCCACGGAGAACGCCTCGTTGTGCTCGACCAGGTCGAAGTCGTCGATCTTGAACCCGGTGCGCTTCAGCAGCTTCTGCACGCAGGGGATCGGCGCGAACATCACGTCCTCGGGCTTGACGGCCTGGGAGGTGAAGTCGCCGATCGCCCCCAAGGGCTCGACGCCGATCTCCCGCGCCTTCGCCTCGCTCATGAGGACCGTGGCGCTCGCGCCGTCGGAGATCTGCGAGCAGTTCCCCGCGGTGAGGACGCCGCCCTCCTTGAAGACGGTCGGGAGCTTCGCCAGGGCGGCGAGGGTCGTGCCGGGGCGGATGCCCTCGTCGCGCTCGACGACGACCTTCCGGTCCTTCACGGCCGTCTCGACGGGAACGATCTCCTTCGCGAACCGCCCGGACTCCGTGGCCTTGAGCGCGAACGTCTGGGAGCGGAACGCGTACTCGTCGCACATCTCCCGCGTCAGGTGCAGGCGCTCGGCCATGAGCTCGCCGCCCAGGGCCATGTGGAAGTCGTTGTAGACGTCCCAGAGGCCGTCCGTGATCATCGAGTCCAGGACCTCCGCGTGGCCGAGGTTGAAGCCCATCCGGCCCCGCGGCAGGAGGTACGGGGCGCGGGTCATGTTCTCCGTGCCGCCCGCGACGACGATGGCCTCGGGGTCCTCCCGGATCGCGCGGACGCCCTGGACGATCGCCTGCATCCCGCTGCCGCAGACCATGTTGAACGTGGTCCCGCTCACGCTCTCCGGGATCCCGGAGTAGATGACGACCTGGCGGGCGCAGTTCTGATAGAGGCCCGCCTGGATGACGCAGCCGAAGAAGAGCTCGCTCACGTCCCGCGGCTCGATCCGCGCGCGGCGTATCGCCTCCTTCACCGCGACGGCCCCGAGGCGCGGCGCCGGCAGGTCGGAG
>JAJYKG010000289.1 GCA_021788795.1 Thermoplasmata archaeon
GGCCGCAGACGGGTGATCCGGTGCCGCGGTCCATCTCCGTGGAGCTGCCGCGGACCTCGTACTACATGGGCGACGTCCTCGAGGGGACCGTCGTCCTGGAGACGACGAAGGACACGCCGAGCCGCGGCCTCTATGTGGACTTCTCCGGCAAGGAGGCCACGGAGATCACGCGGAGCACGGGCAAGTCGAGCACCACGTACCGCTCCGAGGCGTCTCTCGTTTCGTGGCGCCTCCCCCTCCGGGGCGAGGGGACGGTCCCGCCCGGGACCTACCGGTTCCCGTTCAAGTTCCAGATCCCTTTCCAGGGCCTGCCGTCGTACCGCGGCACGCACGCGAAGGTCGCCTATGTGCTCACGGCGCGGCTCGACGTGCCCCTGTGGCTCGACACGGTTTGGAGCGACGAGATCTACGTGTTCTACGATCGGCCGAGCGTCCGCACCTTCTCCGATCCTGTGCGCTTCCGCTCGGGCGGCGACGGTCCGGAGATCTACGTCGAGCTGGACGGGAGCCGGTACTTCGCGCGGGAGCTCATCGGATGCCGGATCACCCTCCTGCGCACGGGCGGCCAGCGCATCCGCCGCCTGTATGCACGCCTCCTGGGTTCCGAGTTCGCGCAGGCCCAGAGCCAGCACGAGCAGGTCACGACCTTCCGCACCGAGGTGGATGTCCCAGCGGAGCGGATCCAGCTCGGCGTGCCGTTCACGTTCGAGATTCCGATTCCCGCGGACGCGCAATCCGCGTACCGCGGCACCTACTCCTACTACAGCTACACGCTCCAGATGGGCTTGGACATCGCATGGGGCTTCGACCTCGTCGCCCAGACCCCGATCGTCATCGTGCGGTGAGGGAGGCCCATGGGCCCCCGGCGCAGGGATCCTCGGAGTTAACCTTGTTTGAGGTTGCACGATGCGGTGCGCCAGCCTTTTGCGCCGGGGCGTCCTCCCCCGCGGACGCCCATGGTCCGCCACAACCTCCTCTCCGAGGCGGAGATCGCCACGCGCCTCCTCGACACCCCCGAGTGGTCGCGGGACGGCGCGGCGATCACCCGCACGTGGACCTTCGATGACTTCCCGCCCGCGTTGGCGTTCATCAACCGCGTCGGCGAGCTGGCGGAATCCGCGAACCACCACCCGGACATTTTCAACTCCTGGGCGACCGTGCGCCTGAGCCTCACGACCCACGATGCGGGTGGGCTGACCGACCGCGACTTCGATCTCGCGAGGAAGATCGACGCCCTGCCCCCGGCACGACCCGCCCGACGCCGTTCTCGCAGTTGAGGACAGCATTAAGGCCCTCCGAAATCAGGATCTCGGCCGCCGCTCCTTTCGACGGTCGTACAACAAGGCTTTAAGTCGACCCCTTCGCTGGCCCGCGGTACCTACGGAGGCAGAAACATGCGGAAGGCCATCCTGATTACGACCGCCCTCATCGCGGTGCTAGCCCTGTCCGTGGGAGCTCTCGCCTATCCTGCGATGGTCGGCACGAATTCGCTGTTCGCGGCCCACTCCGCGTCCCCGGCGACGGTGCCCCATCCCAAGACAGGCGACGACAACTCCACGGGCAACCGGACGAGCGAGAACGAGACCCAGGACAACGAGACGGCGCCTGTGCCGCCCCCGCCTGGGGCCAACGAGACGGAGAATGACACCGACATGGGTATGGTCAACATCACCGTCGACCACAACGTGACCGTGGTGCACGCGGGCAACGTCACCTACGTCAACGGCACGATCATGGTCATGAACGGGACCCAGACCCTCGTCGACATCTCCTTCCAGATCGTCGCCCACGACAACGGGACCGCGAACGTCACCATCAACGCCACGCAGGTCGATGGCTCGACCACGGTCACCGTGCACGGCCTGGCGGTCTACTCGCCCGAGGACCGCTCGGTCGAGGTCTTCGGCGTGGCGAAGGCCACCCAGAACGGATTCGCGCAGTGGATGCGGCCGTTCGAGTTCGAGGTACCGTCCTCGTCCGCCTGCGACGGATCCCCGTCGTAGGCCACCCCCTTCCCTTTACGCTTCGTGCGTAGGGGGCCGCACCCCCAGCGCGGTCCCCTACACCGATTTTTCGAGGAGTTCGGCGATGTCGAGCCGCCCGAGGTCCTCGCGGTTTTTCGTCTTCGCAGCGTCGTCGAACATGATGAGGCAGTAGGGGCACGCGGACGCCACCGTCTTCGCGCCGGTCTCCTCGACGTGCTCGAGGCGGCGGTGGTTGACCTTTTGCCCCACCTTCTCCTCCATCCACATCCGCGCTCCGCCGGCGCCGCAGCAGAAGCCCTTGTCGCGGCACATCTTCATCTCGACGGACTTCACGCCGGGCAGATGCATCAGGACGTCCCGCGGCTCGTCGTACACCTTGTTGTACCGGCCCAGGTAACAAGCGTCGTGGAACGTCAGGAACTCCTGGACCTCCTTCGTCGGCGTGAGCTTGCCGGCCTTGATCAGCTCGTCCAGGAACACGGAGTGGTGGACGACCTCGTAGTTCCCGCCGAAGTCCGGGTACTCGTTCTTCAGGGTGTTGAAGCAGTGGGGGCAGGCGGTGACGATCTTCTTGACCGCATACCGGTTGAGCGTCTCGACGTTCGCCTTGATCATCATCTGTGCGCGGAACTCGTCCCCGAGCCGCCGCGCCGGGTCGCCCGTGCACTTCTCCTCCGTCCCGAGGATCGCGAACTTCACGCCGGCCCTCTCCAGGAGCCGCGCGAAGCTCTGGGCGACCTTCTTGTTCCGGTCGTCGAAGGAAGCCGCGCAGCCCACCCAGTACAGCACGTCGACCTGCTCGCCCGCGGCCAGGACCTCGGCGAGGGTCTTGACGCC
>JAJYKG010000290.1 GCA_021788795.1 Thermoplasmata archaeon
TCCTCGATGTAGCGGTCCACGGCCTGCTTGCCCTGCGTGAGGACGTACTCGATCCATCCGCCCGTGGACACGTCGACGTCGTAGGAGTGGGCGAGGTCCAGGAGCTGCGTCAGCGACTTCTTGGGGATGACACTGAAGGAGCCCGCCGCGAACTTCAGGGAGTCCACGTAGTCGCCCGCGGTCTCGAGGACGTCCTCCAGGTACCGCGGGCCCATGACGCTGTAGTACGGCCCGCGGATCTCCGTGAGACCTTTCGTCCGCGGCTTGCCCTGCCGGTCGTTGCGCTTGACCCAGCTGAACGCCCGCTCCTGCTCCTGCCACGCCTTTCGAGATGTCTTAGGACTCATGTCGACCGCCCCCGCCGCGCTTCGGGACCTTCGCGAGGAGCTTGAGCAGGTCCGCCGCTTGAAGGTTCTCCAAATCGGCCAGGGCCTTCGTGATGCGCTTTCGGAGGCCTTCGGGGGCGAAAGGCGAGGCCAGGGCGTGGAACTTCGCCTCCGCGGTGGCCCAGGACATGGGCCGCGTCACGAAGCCCTCGTAGTCCCGCTTCTCCTTCTCAAACACGCGGCCGTCCCTGAGGTGGACGGTCAGGTGGCAGGGCATCTCGTTCGGGAAGCGATCGCTGTACTCCTTCTTCGGGCGGACGATGACCTTGCGGTGCAGCTCCTGGATATCCGGACGGAGGATGCGCTCCGGCGTGTACGCGGACGGCAGGACGTTGCCGTCCAGAAGCGCCGCGGAGACGATGTACTGGAGGCTGTGGTCCGCCTCCTCCTTCGTCTTCACGCCGTACTTGGAGCCCTCCTCGCCCCCGCCGATGATATTGAAGGCCACGTCGAAGATGTCGATCTCGATGGCCGCGACTTGGTCCCCCGTGAATCCGGCCTCCGCCTTCAACTCGAGGATGCCCTCGGTCGCGGATTGGGAGTGGACCTCGGCGTTGTAGCGCTTGACGATCGTGCGCGTGACGCGCTCCAGGTCCTCCTGGGACCAGTCGATCGCGAACGTCCCCGCGATGGCGGCCATGAAGCCCTTGTTCCCCTCGAAGACCTCCAGCGGGCCCGTAATCCCATGCTTCGCGAGGAACGCGGCGTGGGTACCGCAGAAGCCCGTGTTCGGGTAGGCGAGGCCTTTCCAGTTCGAGAGCGTGCCCGTCCGCGTCACCCGCAGGGCGTTGAACGCGGTGCCGCTGATCGCGATGGCGTTCGCGGTCTGCGCCGCGTCGAGGCCGAGGGCCTTGGACACGCCCGCGGCAACGGCGTAGGAGCCCTGGGTGGTGTGGTCGAAGCCCTTCGCCCGCACTGGCGCGACGTCGCTCAGGCGGCACTGGACCTGGTAGGCCACCGCGAGGGAAAGGAGGAGGTCTCTGCCGCTCCCCTTCGCGTACTCCGCCGCGGCGAGCATCGCGCCGAGGTTGTCGCTGGGGTGGCAGGTCTCGCCCTTCGCCAGGTAGCTGTCGTTGAAGTCCAGGTACCGCACGAGCGCGCCGTTCAGGAGCGCGGCCCGGTCCGGGGAGGTCCTCGGTCCGCCGACCGTCGTGCACAGAGGCCGTCCGCCGAAGTCCGCCAGGTGCTCGCGCAGCGCATGGATCGGGGCGCCGTCGAGGGCGCCGATCGCGCATCCGAGACCGTCGAGCATCCGCAGCTTGAGCGCCTGCACCGCAGCGTCCGATAGGTCATCGAACGTCCGGGCGACCACGAAGTCAGCGAGTTCCTCGACCAGCGTCATGACAGACACCGCTCCCGACGAGGGCGGACCCACGCCGGGCCGACCGTATAAGACTGTGCGGCGGGCGTGCGAAGGAACCTTAAGGCCAACCGCAGACATGGCTGCCCGTTGGAACTCGACGAGACGGACACGGCGATCCTCCGCTGCCTGCAGGACGACGCGCGCGCGTCCCTGCGGACGATCGCGAAGCGCGTGGGGGTGAGCGTCCCGACCGTGAGCACGCGCCTGCGGAACCTAGAGCAGCTCGGCATCGTCCGAGGCTACCGCGTCCTGCTCGACCCGGAGCGGCTCGACGAGACCGTCCTCGCGTTGGTCGTGCGGACCAAGCCCGCAGCCACAGACCGCGTCGCTCGGGGAATCGCGGAATCAGACTGGTCGCGGCGGGTGCTGGTCGGGAAACCCGGCTGGATCCTCGTGGACGCCACCGTGGTCCGCCGGGAGGAGGTCAACGAGGTCCTGCGGCAAATCACGGCGCTGCCTGAGGTCCGCGCCGTCCAGGAGTTCGGCGGCCTGACGTCTGTTAAGGACGAGCCCGCCGCGCTCCTCGCCCACCCCCTCTCGACCAGCCTCGTGTGCTTCGAGTGCAAGGGACCGGTCCTCGGCGAACCGGTGAAGGTCCGCCGCGACGGACGGTACCACTACTTCTGCTGTCATTCGTGCGAGCGGCTGTACCTGGAGAAGTACGACCGGATCGAGGCCGCGGCGCGGAAACACACTTGAACCTTGTGCTTTCCGGCGTTCGCAAAGGGATTTAGGGAACGTTCGTCTCGCCGGAGTCATGAGTGTCTTCGGGTTCTTGGAATCGACCGATCTCGCCTCGCTGGTCCTGCGGCTGTTCATCGGCGCCCTCTTCGTCTTCCACGGCTGGCCCAAGATCAAGAACCCCAAGCAGACGGCGGGCTGGGTCAAGGGCACCGGCTGGGCCTGGGGCGCCGGTTTCGCCTACGCGTTCACGCTGCTCGAGTTCTTCGGCGGCATCGCCCTCGTCCTCGGGCTCCTCACGCGGGTCGTCGCGGTCCTCTTTGTCCTGCAGATGATCGCCACGACGATCTTCGCTCGGGCGAAGCTCGGCAAGAAGCTCATGGGCG
>JAJYKG010000028.1 GCA_021788795.1 Thermoplasmata archaeon
GGAGGTGGAGCAGGACGCGTTCCGCCGCGGTCAGGGTCATGGGACCGTCTCGCCTCCGAAGCTCCGAGGGCCCGCGAGGCCGCGGGGCCGGGAAGCTTTCGGGCGGCGGTAACTACCGCGATGCTTTTATATAGCGTGGGGTCGGCTTGGAACTCATCTCCCTGCCCACCGGGAGGTCACTCGATGAAAGTCGTTCTGCGCAAAGACGAATCCGGTATCTCGGAGGTCGTCGGCACGATCCTGATTCTGGCGATGACCGTGGTCCTCTTCTCCACGATCATCGTCTGGGTTTCGAGCTTCCCCACGCCCGTCGCGCAGACCCGGGTGGACATGCTCGCGGGTCTCACCCCGCAGTACAACGCGGCCGGGGCCGAGACCGGCGACTGGATCAACATCACGCACCAGGGCGGCGAGTCCCTCCCCGCGGCGACGACCCTGATCTACGTCGTCGACCAGAAATCGGGCAGTTCGGCCATGACGACGGACGTGGTTCACCTCCACTCGTTCGGGACCACATGGCCCGTCGTGGCCCCCGGCCCCTCATCCTGTGTCACGTGCACCAAGAGTGGCCTCCTCGACGGGAGCGGGTTGAGCTGGGACGTGGGCCAGCGCTTCGCGTACTACAGCTCGAACCTCAGCGTCGGGGACACGATCACGGTCACGGTCGTCGACAGCGCCCGCGGCACGGTGGTCTGGACGTCCCAGGTGAGCGCGCCCCAGGGCTCGTACCCGCCCATCTTCCTCAACGTGTGGGCGAGCCCGTACAACGGTCTGACGACGGTGAGCACGCCCCTCACGGGGCAGCCCATGTACGTCTTCGCCCAGGTCCTGGACCCGGACGGGGACCTCATCCCGGCCTCCGTCTATGCGAACGTCACGGTCCTCTGGGGAAGCCACAGCGTCTGCGCGGGCCCGCAGCCGATGCTCCCGAGCGGGGACACCAACGTATACCTCCTCGCCCGCACGTCCTGCCTGAATCCGAGCATCACCTGGGACGACACCCTCGTCCTGTTCAACGCGACGGACACCGCGGGCCACATGGCCACGACGCGCCTGACCCTTCATGTCCTGCCCGGGCCCTCCGGTGGCAACACCGGCCCCGGCTTCAACGGCACGACGGGCCGGCCGCCGTACCTCTACTGGAACGGCCAGCAGGGGTACAACATCTTCAATCTCACCCAGTGGAGCCAGTACACGAGCTCCGGCCTGTCCCCCACGCCGACGCGGTCCTTCAAGCCGAGCGACACCGTGGTCATCGTCGTGGGGAGCAGCACCCTCGTGGACATCTCGTCCGCGGACAGCTTCAACCTCCTGGACCCCTTCAGCAGGAGCCCGCAGCAGTCCGTCGTGTACGGCACGACGAAGACGGTGACGCTGTCGAGCGCGCCCTCGTCGATGCAGGCGTTCAACTTCTACCGGTTCGTGAACGGGTACTACATCTACCTCTACCAGTTCACCCTGAATCCCAGCTCGGGGACCGCCAACTTCTACACGTTCGGCACGGCGCCCCACCCGCCGTACTACTACTTCGCGCGCTACCCGCTCTCCATGTACCTGAAGTCGAGCGACGGCACCGTGTTCAGCGCGACCGACTCGGTCAACATCACGAGCAACACCGGCGCCTACCAGCAGTTCCCGCAGATCACGACCTACAAGGACGCCGGGTTCACGCAGCCCTCGACGGTCTTCCGGTCGACGTCGGTGATGTACGTCAAGGTGCAGATGCTGTCCGCCGACCAGCTTCCCTCGAGCGTAAGCATGGGGACCGTGATGATTGTGGACTACAGCGGGGACACCCAGCTGTGGCGCGCCCCGATCAACGGGTACCAGGCGAACATGCCCATCTGCCCGGTGAGCGGCTCCTGCTCCTCCGGCGTCGCGGCGATCTCCACGAGCGTCGCCCAAGCCTCCTACTTCTTCGCGGTCAACCTCAGCCGGGTGAACCAGAACCCTTGGATTCCCGGCACGCAGTACTACTCCTTCGGCCTCACGAGCATGCAGGACTCGGATGAGAGCTACGGGTCCGTGAGCGTCCAGATCCAGGTCACGGCGCCCCTCTACAAGATGGATGTCGTCGTCGGGAATCCCGGGTCCAGCTCGAACTCCTGGGGCACGAGCAACTACCTCTACTACTTCCAGAACTACAACGGCTACGACTGGTGGAAGCCGCTCCGGGTCGACTGGTGCTCGGGCACCGGCACCTCGACGTCGGGTATCGGCGGGAGTGGCGTCAACTGCCCCAGCGCCACGTCCGTCGTCGGGAGGTTCGGCAACTTCTTCGGGGACGGCACCCTGGGCATCGTGGAAAGCCTCCAGACGAAGAACTCGGGAGACGCCCTGGTCATCTACCGCCACACCGTGGACGCCATGGGCAGCGCGGTCTACCTCCCCGTGTTCTACGCGTATGATTCCCAGCCGTCCACCCAGCCCCTCCCGGAGGCGTGCACCGCGATTGCGGTCGGCGACCTGACCGGGACCGGGCTGCAGTCTGTCATCTGCGGCGGCGCGGACGGCCGCGTCTGGTACTACCGGAACGACGGGAACTGGACCTTCGTCTGGGTGGACCAGACGGGCAAGGTCGGCGGCGCCTCCCACGTCATCACGAGCATCTCCGTCGGGGACTTCAACGGCGACGGCTGGCAGGACATCGCGGTCGTCGGGTCCGGTGGCTTGGTGGCCTGGTACCCGAACCTCGGGAACGGCATCTTCCAGAACCCCGGTTTCAGCACGATTCAGCCGGCGCAGGGCGACTACCGCGTGTACGGGGCGCCCGTCCAGGGGACCTACCTGAACACGTACCCGTCCGCATCGTCCCCGGAAATCCTCCAGGAACAGGCCCTCACGGTCCCGCAGCAGGTGGGCATGAACCCCAACACCGGTTTCAGCGTCCAGGGAGCCTGGACCTCGGGCACCAGGCTGGCGCCGGCGACGATGACCTACGTGCCCTCCGGCGGCAACCCGGGCGCCTACGTCCAGATCTCGACCGGCGTGATCTCCAACGCGGTCCCCGCGGGCTTCTGGCAGGAGCCCTTCACCACGAGCGGCTCCCAGCCCTTCACGGCGAACGTCAGCCTGGACTATGAGCTCACGGCGAACGGCGCCACGGGCCTGCCGGGGGTTACCCTCGCAGTCTACGTGGACCCCGCCGCGGGCGCGCCCACGACGACTCCGGTCTGGTCCGTCTCCTATCCGGGCGGCAGCACCGCGGGCTGGACGCACGTGGCCCCCGTCACGATCCCCGCGAGCGACCTCCCGCGGCCGGGCACGTACTACGCGAAGGTCGTGATGGCCACGATCTGCGGCTCGACCGCGTGCACGACGACGACGGGCGGCTTCGACAACGTGGTGGTCTCCTGGGCGTCCACGCCGGGGGCCACGAGCGCCCTCGAGTACTACTGGTACCTTGGCGTGATGCCCACCCGCCCCGGGATCACGTTCAACTTCGTGCTGAGGGCCCAGGGCACCTACAGCGGCGACTTCGACAACTTCACCTTCGCGTACTCCACGAACGTGGTCGCCGGTGTCCCGACCTCGGGGACGTACACCCCGCTCTACCCGCCCTACACGTCGCAGACGACGAACGTCACGGTCACGGCCAATCCGCCCCCGGCGACGAACGTGAACATCACCCTGCCGACGACGATCCAGGGCTCGGGGGTGTGGGTCCGCGTGACGGACACGAACCGCGTGGTCGGCTCCACGTCGCTCGACAACCTCACGGTCTCGCGGCTGTACATCTATAGCTTCACGCCGAGCGGCAGCACGGTCCAGCAGCTCTCCGGTCCCGCCTCCGGCTCCACGGTCACCTCCTCGAACGCGGGGGACCAGAACAACGACGGCATCTCCGACCTCGTCGTCGGCACGTCCGCGGGGACGGTCTACCTGTACCTGGGCAGCCGGCCTACGGGCCTCCAGTTCCTCGGGACGCTCGAGTACTCCGCGTCGAGCGGAATCGTGAGCGTCAAGTTCGCGAACATCCTCGGGAACGTGAGCAAGTACGGCCTGCAGATCGCCTTCGCGACGGGCACGACCGTCTACTTCGTGAACCCCAGCTCGCCGGGCGCGACGTTCGGCAACGCCATCGCGGTGACCCAAGGCACGGTCAGCGCCATGGGCACCGGCGACGTCAACGGGGACGGCGTCGATGACGTCGTGGTCGGGACGGCGAACGGCTACGTGATGCTGTACGCGAACTTCGGGACGGGCTACTCGTGGTCCTCGCCCGTCCTGATCTACCTGACGGCCGCCCAGGTGTACTACAACCTCTCGATCGGGGACGCCGCGAACAACCTCTACGTGGGTCGCTGACCGGCGAGCGCGGCCAGCACCCCCTTCACCCTTTCGACCTCGATCACCGCGAGGACGCGAGCGTGGCCCTGCGCGACCTCCCGCAGGCGCGAGGCGATGAACTTCTCCCGCTCCCTCTGGAGACGCGCGAAGCCCGCCGTGCGGTTGATCTCCGCGTCCCAGCTGATTGCGAACTCCGCGGGCGACGCGACGTCGAAGTGTTTCTTCAGGAGGCGTTTCTCGAGCCGGCCCTGGAGGATGAGTTCCATCGTCGAGACGTGCGTCGTGTAGGCGTCGGCATAGGCCTCCTCGTCCAGGTCCAGGGCCTCCAGGGGCACGCGGCGCGCGGCGGCCTCGCGGACGGCCGCGGTGAAGCAGGGCGGGGGCATCACGGGCTCCTCCCACGCGGACAGGCCCGCGACGTAGACCTCGTCCTCCGTCGAATCGGGCTCGAGGTTCCCGCCATCGTACGTGCGGAGGGTCTCGAGCTCCTCGGGGGAGACGGTCAGGGCGACGACGTCCGGGCGCTCGGAGCCGATGGACGCCGCGACCCGCTCCCCGTCGCTGGGCAGGCCGCGGACCACGGCGAGCACGGCGACCGTGGCCGGGCCGACGCGGACCTCCTCCATCAACCCTTCCTCTCGGCGATCAGGTCCTCGACGGCGTCGCGGTCCTTGACCTTGCGGAGCTCCTCGCGGGCGATCACGGGCAGGCCCTGGACGCACACCCGGATCGTGCGATGCTCGACGAACATCACGGCGTCCTTCTCGACGACGCGGCCGATGTTGGAGACGATCGTGGCCTTCTTCTCGAGCTTCGTATCCGCCGACTCGACGCCCGCGAGGTAGGTGCGGGTCTCGTGCTGCGCGAGCCCGTCGAACGGGCTCCGCACGGTCGGGAGGACGTTGTAGCCCAGGCGTTCGAGGTGGTGGAACAGCTCGCGCTCGAAGGCCTCGAGGGGTTCGTGCGCGGGCGACGCCGGGGCCGCGGAGTCGACCAGGGCGAACGGGTCCATGGGCAGGACGAGGGGCTCGCGGAGGAACGCCTCCAGGCGCGCGGCCACGTCGATGGACGCCGACATCCCCTCGAGGTACATCTGGATCGTCCGGCGCGAGACGCCCGCGATTTCGGCGAGCGTGCCGAGGGAGAGCTGACCCTGCTCGCGCAGGTTCCGCAGGGCCTCCGCGTCCAGCTTGACGTAGAGGCCACCCGGGGCGGAGTAGATGAACGGCGGGACGCCCTCCTCGAAGAAGTCGAGGAACGTGCGCCGCGAGAGGATCGGGATCTCGAAGCGGCTGTAGATGACGCCGCCCTCGAGCGGGCCCGAGCCCGTGCGCTCGCCGAGGACGACGGGGGAACCGCGGAGGCTGCGCGCGATGCCGCGAAGCTCCTCCGCGGTCGCCTTGCAGAGCGCGTCCACGTTCTGGAGGCCCTTGACGATGAGGAGCAGGTTGTCGCGGCGCGCGACGAAGTCGAAACAGAGCCCGCGCTCCCCGTGGGGCTCCGAGAGGAAGAAGCCCGTCTTTGCGAGGGCCTCGCGCACGGAGTCGATAAGCCGGTCCCGTTTCACGATAGTTGACAACACGAGTACTTCTATATAAGAAGCGCGCACCCGTTCTACGGGAGCCGCGGGTCCGCGCGGTCCCGGCGCCGAGGTCCGAACCCTTTATCGACGCGGCGGCGTTCGCCGTCCCGATGCCCGGGGAGCTCCGCGAGGACGGCGTGGCCGTGGACGACCCCGCGGAGGCCAGCACGCTCTACAACCGCGGCTACTTCGGCACGCCGCGCTCGGGCGGCGGTCTCGACCTCTCCTTCCTCGAGGCGCTCTACCTGGTCGAGGCGGAGCGCCTCCGCGTCGAGCGTCAAGGCAAGCCCGTCTCCCTGGGCGAGCTCTTCCGCATCGCCGGCGCGCGCGAGAACGCCTTCGAGATCCGCTACCTCGTCTACCGCGACCTGCGGCAGCGCGGCTACGTGGTCGAGGCCCAGGACGGCCCCGTGGACTTCCACGTGCTGCCCCGCGGCGGCGCGCCGCGGAAGACGCCGAGCAAGTACTGGGTCCGCGCCCTCAGCGAGCGCGCGGTCTTCGACCTCGCCGAGCTGCTGGAGCGTGCGGAAGAGGCAGCTTCCGTGCGGAAAACGCTCCTCCTGGGACTCGTGGATGAGGAATCGGACCTCACGTACTACGCGGTGCGGGAGGCGTCGCCCCGCGGCCACCGGCCGTCCCCCCGCGCGGCCCCGCCGGTCGTCGTGCACTTCCAGGGTGACCGCGCGGTCGTCCTCGACGAGGGGGAGGCGAAACGCCTCCACGACGCGGGCTACTTCGGGAAGCTCGTCGGCCGGAGGCTGCAGCTCAGCCTCCTCGAGACCGCGTTCCTCCTGAAGGCGGGCCTCATCGAGGTCCGGAGCGCGGGCACGGACCGGCCGATCCGCCTCCCGCGACTCCTGCGCGAGGCCAAGGCTGTCCAGCCGGACTTCGCCCTCCGGCTGCGGGCGTACGAGGACCTCATGAGCCGCGGCGTGATCACGAAGACCGGGTTCAAGTACGGCGCCCACTTCCGCGCCTACGAGGGCGACCCGGAGGTCCACCACGCGAAGTACCTCGTGCACGTCGTTCCCCGCGGACACCGCGGCGCCTGGCCGGAGATCAGCCGCGCGGTCCGCCTCGCCCACGGCGTGAAGAAACAGATCCTCTTCGGCGAGGTGGGACCCGAGGTGCGCTACGTGAAGCTCGAGCGCGTGCGACCGTGACGGTCCGCCTCGCACCCTCCGCACCGTACCTCTAGGTAGGGGTACGTTCGGCGACCGGCTCACCCGGGTCGCCCGGCCTCCAGCGTGCCGACGAAGTGGGGGAGGCCCGCCAGGTTGCGGAGGGTGGCGCGGACGAACGAAGGCACGGTCTCCGGCTCGTAAATCCCCTCGCGGTCCAGGAGGAGCCCCTGCAGCCCCGCCTCGTGCGCCGCGGCCAGGTAGTCCACGCGGTCGTCCACGAGGACGCACGTCTCCGGCCGCACGGCGAGCGTGGCGAGGGCGCGGTCCCAGTAGACTCGGTGCGCCTTCGGGGCGTCCTGGCTGGTGCCGGTGAACAGCCCGTCGAGGCTGTCGAGGAGGCCGGCCCCGGTCAGTGAGCCGCGGGCGTTCGAGTCCGTCGCCTGGGTCGCCACGTACACGGCGTGCCGGGCGGTCCGCAACCGCTCCACCGCGCGGCGGGCGTCCGGGAAGCGCGCGTCGATCAAGGACGTCATCCGGAATTCCAGGTCGCGGGAGAAGGCCAGGGGATCGGCGGGCCGCCAGTCCACGTGCATCCGCTCGAGGATCGAGACCGCGAAGTTCGCGTCCAGGCGCTCCACGGTGGCACCCCATCGAGCGCGGTCCCACCCCGGCGACTCGACCGCCTCGACGTACGCCGTCCACGCGGCGTCGTGGGCCGCGACCCACCGCCCCTCCTCGCCCCCGAAGCGTCCGCCGAGGTACCTCGCGAGGGCGAACCCGTACTCCCGCTGCATCGTGTCCGAGTCAAGCAGGACGCCCCACAGGTCCAGGAAGACCCGCACGCCCCTGCAAAGCCGAGCGCGCTTAAGCCTGCACCGCGCGGTTGAAATAGCGTCTGCGGGTTCCGGAGCCGCGATCCCATGCCCCGCCCCCGGCCGTCCACGTTCAGCATCGTTGCGTTCGACTCGAAGACGAAAGACCTTGGCGTGGCCGTCGAGTCGCGCTTCGTCGCGGTCGGAGCGGTCGTCCCCTGGGCGCAGGCGGGCGTCGGAGCGGTCGCCACGCAGTCGTTCGCGAACACGGCCTACGGGCCGAGGGCGCTGTCCCTCCTGCGGAAGGGGTTGCATCCCAAGGACGCGGTCAAGCAGCTCACCTCGAAGGACCGGATGGCGGCGCAGCGACAGGTCGGCGTCGTCGACGCGCGCGGCCGGGCGGCCTCGTTCACGGGGGACGAATGCTTCGACTGGGCCGGCGGGGTCGTCGGGCGGAACTACGCGTGCCAGGGGAACATCCTCGCGGGCGAGGCGGTCGTTAAGGGCATGGCCCGCGCGTTCGAGTCCACGGAGGGCGACCTCCCCGTCCGGCTGCTCGCCGCCCTCCATGCGGGGCAGAAGGCCGGGGGCGACAAGCGCGGTCAGCAGTCCGCGGCCCTCCTCGTCGTCCGGGAGCGGGGCGGCTACGGCGGCATGAACGACCGGTGGGTCGACCTCCGCGTGGATGACCATCCCGCGCCGATCGACGAGCTCACGCGCGTCTTCAGCATCTACGACGTCACCCTCCTGAGCCGCGAGAGCCTCACGGACGTCGTGGTGCTCACGCCGTCCGTCGTGCGGGAGCTCCAGCAAGGCCTCACCGCGCTCGGGCTCTACCACGGCACGCCCGACGGGAAGTACGCCGGGGCCACGAAGGCGGCCTTCGAGGCGTGGGCGGGGATGAACAACTTCGAGAACAAGCTCCCCGCGGGCGGGAAGATGTGGGGCAGCATCTATCGCGTCTTCCGTTCGCAGGCCGAGTCGTCGCGGGAGTGACGTCCCCGCGGCAGTGGCTTAGCGGGCCGCCGTGCGGACCGCGTAGACCTCCGTGCCCCCGATCCACGTGGAGCGGACGCGGCAGTCTCGGATGCGGTCGGGCGCGTCGAACGGGTTGCCGTCGAGGACGACGAAGTCGGCGAGCTTCCCCGCCTCCAGGGTGCCCTTGACGGACTCCTCGAAGGATGCGTACGCGCCCGTCGCGGTGTACGCGCGCACGGCCTCCTCGGACGAGATGCGCTGGTCCCCGAAGAAGCCGTTGACCGCGGAGTGGATCCCGTAGAGGGGACCGTACGGCATGCCATCCGACCCGAAGGCGAGCGGGATCCGGCGTCGGAGGATGCGTCGGTACGGATTGTTGCGCGACGCCCGTTCTCGGCCGAGGCGGGTCTCGTAGACGTCCCCGGGCCCGCTCCACTGCCCCACGAAGTTCGGCTGGGCGCAGACGAGGATCCCCGCGGCCCGGGTCCGCCGCAGCACGTCCTCGTCCGGGAGCTCGTAGTGCTCGACCCGGTGGCGGGCGTCCTTGCGCGGGTCCGAGGCCTGGACCTCCTCGAGGGCCGAGACCACCTGCCGGATCGCCTCGTCCCCCAGGGCGTGCGTGGCGGTCTGGAATCCGGAGCGGTGGGCCATCTCCAGGATGGCGCGGAGTTCCCCGCTCGGGTGGACGAGCATCCCGCGGTCCCCCGGCCGACCGGCGTAGTCCTCGCCCAACGCCGCGGTGTACGCGCCCAGGGAGCCGTCGGAAAAGACCTTGATCGCGCCGAGGCGGAGCCACTCGTCCCCGAGCCCGGTCATCAGGCCCGACGCCTCGAGGGAGGGCAGCAGGGCGTTCCGCGGCATGGCGTAGACGCGAAGGCGGAGGCGGCCGCCCCGGTGCACGCGCTGGTAGGCCCTCCATGCGCGCAGGTCCACGATGTCGTGGACCGAGGTGATCCCGAGGCGGTGGGCGCGGCGCGCGACGACTGTCAGTCCCCGCTCCATCGTCGCCTCCCCGGCGGCGAACTGCTTCTCGAAGGCCGCGAAGGCCTCCTCCTTCAAGATGCCCGTCGGGCGTCCCGAGGCGTCCACGTCGAAGCCGCGGGTCCCGGCGAGCGCCTCCGCCCTCGCCAGGGCGGCGGAGTTCACGGAGCCCATATGGCAGTCGATCCGCCGCGCGACCACGGGGCGGTCGGTGGCGACGCGGTCGAGGTCGTCCCGCGTGAGGTAGCGGCGCTCAGGCCACTTCGCCTCGTCCCACCCCATGCCGACGACCCACTCATCCGGGGCCCTCCCGGAGGCCGCCTTCCGGAGGCGGTCCAGGGCGTCCTCCAGATTCCGCGTGCCCGCGAGGGCCATCCATCCGATCTCTCCCGCGGCGTCGGACAGGTGCGTGTGAGCGTCGATGAAGCCCGGGACGATCACGCGGCCGCCCGCGTCGATCCGCCGCGTCCTCCGTCCCGCCCAGCGTGACGCCTGGGCCTCCGTGCCCACGGCGACGAGGCGGTCCCCCGAGACCGCGAGGGCGCTCGCCCACGGCCGGTCGACCGAGGCGGTGAAGACCCGCGCGCCGACGACGAGGACGTCCGCGTCCCTGCCCATGAGGGCGGCGATGGCGCGGGACGCCAAAGACCTACCGCACGTCCTTGAGCGGCTCGAGGCGGCGCAGCGCCTCCTCCAGGGTCTCGTCCCTCTTCGAGAACATGAAGCGGACGTACCGCGCGCCGTCCTCCGGCACGCCGAAGAAGCTGCTCCCGGGCACGGTCGCCACGCCGAGGCGCTCGACGAGGTACATCGCGAACGCCCAGTCGTCCGCGAACGGGAAGCGGGAGATGTCCGCCATGACGTAGTAGGCGCCGTCCGGCTCGCGGCAGTCCAGGCCGACGGACCGCAGTCCCCGGACGAACCGGTCCCGCTTCGCGCGGTACATGCGCGCCAGGTCCGCATAGTAGGACTCGGGGAGGGCCAGGGCCGCGGCCGCTCCGATCTGCAGGGGGTGCGGCGCGCCCACGGTCAGGAAGTCGTGGATGCGGCGCATGGCGTCCGCCAGGGTCCTCGGCGCGATGGCCCATCCGACCCGCCAGCCCGTCGCGCTGTACGTCTTCGAGAGCCCGTTGATCGTGATCGTCCGCTCCGCCATGTCGCCCAGGGTCGCGAGGGAGACGTGCCGCCGGCCGTCGTAGACGATGTGCTCGTAAATCTCGTCCGTGACCGCGACGGCGTCGTGGTCCGCGCACAGATCCGCCAGCAAGCGGAGCTCGTCCCTCGAGTAGACCTTGCCCGTCGGGTTGTTGGGCGTGTTCACGATGACGGCCTTCGTCTTCCGCGAGAAGGCGGCCTTCAACGCCTCCTCGTCGATGCGCCAGTCGGGCCACGCCATGCGGACGTACCGCGGCACCGCGCCGCTCATCACCGCGTCCGGCCCGTAGTTCTCGTAGAAAGGCTCGAAGACGACCACCTCGTCGCCCGGATTCACCAGGGAGAGCATCGCGGCCATCATCGCTTCGGTCGAGCCGCAGGTGACGACGAGGTTCGCCTCCGGGTCCGCGTCGATCCCGTTGAACGCCTTCGCCCGGCGCGCCACCGCTTCCCGCAGTTCGGGAGCGCCCCAGGTGGTCGAATACTGGTTGTGGCCGTTCTCCAGGGCGAGCTGCGCCGCGCGGACGACCTCCCGCGGCGGGTCGAAGTCCGGAAACCCTTGCGACAGGTTGATTGCGCCGTGGGCCTCCGCGACCCGCGTCATCTCGCGGATCACGCTCTCGGGGAAGCGCTGGACGCGCTGCGAGAGCCGGTGGTCCCGAATCTCGAGGTCGGGGCGCTTGCGCTTCGTCGGAGTGTCCATGCTTCCCCTTGGCGTGGCAACCGAAGCGTCGCGGGGCTAAATCCCTGGCGGCAAGTCCTATTACCCGTCGAGGCTATCTGCGGGCCCCAGGCGGACCCCCATGGCCGAGCGCTTCTACGACTTCTGGCGCGTCGACGTCTTCACGGAAAAACCCCTCCAGGGCAACCCGCTCGCGGTCTTCCCGCGGGCCGTCGGCCTCTCCAAGGAGGAGATGGAGGGCATCACCCGGGAGATGAACCTCTCCGAGACCACGTTCGTCTTCCCGCCCACGAACCCCGCGGCCCACTACCGGAACCGGATCTTCACCCCCGGCGGCGAGATTCCCTTCGCCGGACATCCGTCCCTCGGCACGGCCTACGTGGCGGCCCTCGAGGGCCTCGTGCCCAAGCCGGAGGGGCGGAGCGTGGTCTACCAGGAGCTCGAGATCGGCGTCCTGCCCCTCGAGCTGTTCGTCGAGGGCGGCCAGATCCGCAAGGTCGTCATGACCCAGGGCGAGCCGAGCGTCGGCAAGCGCCTGACCTCCGTGGAAGGGCTCGCGAAGGCCCTGAGCGTGAAGCCGCGGGACATCGGCTTCGGGACGCTCAAGCCCCAGGTCGCGGCCACGGGCATCCCCTCCCTGCAGATTCCCATGCGCTCCCTGGAGGCGGTCCAGGAGATCGACTACGACATGCGCGCGCTCGCGACCTTCCTCGAGAAGCTGGGGCCCCACCAGCTCGCCTACGTCTTCACGTACGAGACGGTCGACAAGGAGGCCCACCTCCATGCACGCTCCTTCTCGCCCATCGACGGCATCCGCGAGGACCCCGCCACGGGCAGCGCCGCGGGCGCCTGCGGCGTCTACCTCGCCGCGAACGGGAAGCTCCCTGCCCCCACCTTCGTCATCGAGCAGGGCCTCGAGATGAAGCACGCGAGCCGCATCGAGGTGACCGTGGAGGCCGAGGGCAAGGTCGCCAAGGCGGTCAAAGTCGGCGGACCCGTGACCCCGCTCATCCGCGGCAGCCTCCGCCTCCCGTGACCGTGCGGGCCTGCGGTCCGGTCAGGGCTCCCGCGCGGGCGGTGCGGGCGCGTTGAGGGCGTGATCTCTCCGCGCCTCGACGAGGAGCGCGTAGGCCACGATACCCGTGAGCAGGAACAGAGCGCCGAAGTACAGCGCCTGGTCGCCCAGGGCCGCCATGACGACGATGGAGAGGAGGATGGAGAGGACCTGGACCCACGGGTACCACGGGGAGGCGAAGACGCCCGCCACGCGGCGCCGGCGGAGGATGACGACCGCGAGCCCCGTCAGCGCGTAGCTGAAGATCACGCCGAAGTTCGAGGCGAGGGCGATGTACGCGAGGTTCCCGAGGAAGAGGGAGCCGACCGCCGCGAGGGCCATGAGCAGGACGGATCGCCGCGGGGAGTCGCCGCCGAGACCGCCAATCCAGCGCGGGAGCATGCCGTCCTCGCTCATCTGGAGCAGCGTGCGCGAGCCCGCGATGGTCAGGGACAGGGTGACGGTCACTGTGGCGATGATGGCGACGATGGCGATGATCGCGGTGACGAAGCCCGGCGCGTGGGCGTACATGAGGGCGTTGGAGAGCGGGTCCGCCGTGATGCCGTAGGCCTGCCAGGGCATGAGGGCCAGCATGCCGGCGACGACGAGCAGGTACAGGACCGTGCTCACGGCGAGGGCGATGAGGATTGCGCGGGGCACGTTCCGCGGGCCGTCCTCCACCTCGGGCGTGAGCGTGGCGATCGTGTTGAACCCGGAGTACGCGAAGAAGGCGAGGGCGGCCGCCGCGACGATGCTCCCCGCCCCGAGGGGGACGACCGGCGTGAACCGCGATGTGGTCCAGGACCCGTAGAACAGGGAGACGACGATGAAGAGGGCGAGGCCGCCCGCGGTGAGGAACACGAGGTACTGCTCGATGACCGCGACGAGCTTCAGGCCCATGTAATCGACGAGGGCGACGGCGATGAGAAGGGTGATCGAGAGAAGAATCAGGAAGGGGATGACGAGCGTGACCGGGCCGATGGTCAGCACGCCCACGGTGATTGCGCCGATGGTCAGCACGACGCCGGCGCTCGCGCGGATGCCGACCAGGGACAGCAGGTACGCCGCGAAGCCTAGGGCGACCGCCGCGGCGGCAATCGCGTACGAGATGGCCCGCAGCCAGCCTACGAGGAATCCCAGGGCATCGCCCATGGAGGTCTTCACGAAGGAGTACAGCCCGCCGTGGGTGACGATTTTAGAGGAAAGCTCTGCGCTGTTCAGGGCGACGGTGGTGGCCAGGACCGCGGTCACGACGAAGGCCACG
>JAJYKG010000291.1 GCA_021788795.1 Thermoplasmata archaeon
CGGTCCTCGCGTCCGCGTTCGGCATCGGCGCGGTCGTGTCGCAGGCGCCGCCCCTGACGGCCCAGTACCACGTCTGGGCGGGCGACTCCTGGCCCACGGCGAACAACAGCACGGCCGGCCTGGAGGTCTGGGCGAGCGACTACCTGGGCGCGCCCCACGCCGGCTTCCCGGTCGTCCTGGGGGACGCGTACCCGAACCTGACGAACCCGGTCTTCGTTGCGAAGGAGACGCTCACGACGAACGCGACGGGCTGGGTCGTCTTCCCGGACCTGGGCCCGGGCTGGTGGCCGCTACAGGTCACCGTCGGCGCGGTCACCCCGAAGCCGCAGCCGTTCTTCATCCCCCCGCGCCGGCCCACCTACAACCTGACCGTGGACTTCGAGCGCTTCGAAATCATCGGCGACCAGGCCGCGCGGGACGTGGGCCTCCAGGCGCGCTGGACCAACGGCACGCCCGCGGCCGGCGCGGACGTCCTCATGAACGGCACGTCGCTCGGCGTCACGGACGCCAACGGCTTCTTCTACCACCGGTTCGCGGACGGCTCCTGGAACCTCACGGTCCGGGACGGCCGGTTCTACCAAGAGGACGACGTCACCGTGACGCCGTCCCCGCTGGCGATCCTCCCGCTCCTCCAGGGCCCCGACGCGCTCCTCCTCTTCCTCGGCGTGGAGCTCATGAACCTCTTCGCGCCGATCATCGCGATCGCCATGTCCTACGATGCGGTCGCGAAGGAGCGGATGCAGGGGAGCCTCGAGCTCCTCCTCGCACGCCCGGCGTCGCGCACGGGGATTGCGGTGGGCAAGTTCCTCGGCTCCTTCCTGTCCGTCGGGCTGCCGATGCTCGGCGTGCTCCTGGGCGCCCTCGTGGGCGTGGCGGGCGTCTCGGGGAAGTGGCCCGATGCCACGTTCGCCGCGGCCTTCGTCGTCGGGACGCTCGGCCTGATCGCGGCGTACGTCCTCATCATGCAGATCTTCTCCACGCTGGCGAAATCCGCGGGAACGGCGATCCTCTCGGCCCTCGTCGTGTGGATCGTCTTCAACATCGCCTGGTCCCTCGTCTTCCTGGCGGTCGAGACGGCGTTCCACATCCAGGGCGGCACCCCCGCGGCGTTCGCCCTCAGCGCCGCGACCGCGCTGTTCAACCCGAACCTGGTGTACTCCCTGTTCGTGACCACCTTCATGCCGTCGTCCGTCCTGGGCCTCTTCGGCACCACGGGCGGCGGGGACCTCCCGAACTGGGTGGGGCCCGTGGCCATGCTCGTCTGGATCGCCGTCCTCCTCGTCATCGCGGTCTACGTGTTCCGCAAGCGGATCGTCTGAGCCAGGATTCCCGGGGTCTGCGCGCGACGGTCTCGGGACTGATAATCGCCCCGGCGGCGGCTCCCCGCGTCGACGGCCGTTCAATGAGGCTTAAGAGCCGCGGCCGCACGTGCCCCCGGGCGAGGAGACGTGAGACGTGGACCCGGAAAGCCGTGCCGCAGCCGAGCGCAGGTTCGCGAACCGCTTCTTCGCCCTGGTCTTCGGCATCTGGCTCGGCGCCGTCGTGATCTTCGCGGGGACCACGGTGGACTTCCACGCGCCGATCAGCGTCTTCCAGTTCGCCCTGATGGTCTTCTTCCTGTTCAGCTTCGCGATCGTCTTCGCGAAGCGGCTCGTCTCCCTCGTCCTCAAGCCGTACCCGCTCCCGAAGCTGGACGCGCTCGCCCGCCAGCCCCGCGTCGCGGTCCTCTACACCACGATGAACGACGTCGTCCCGGAGTGCGTGGACGCGATCCGCCAGACCTACCCGGTCGACGTGTTCATGCTCGACGACTCCTCGGACCCCTACAAGCGCGCGGTCGTGGACGACCTGGCGCGGAAGCACGGCTTCGGCCTCCTGCGGCGTCCGGAACGGAAGGGGTTCAAGGCGGGAGCGCTCAACAACTGGCTCCGGGAGTACGGCGTCGCGTACGACTACTTCGTCCTCCTCGACTCCGACTCCGTGCTGCCCGCGGACTGGGTCGCGGAGGCCCTCAAGTTCGCGGAGCACCCGGACAACGCGAGCCTCGCGATCTTCCAGGGGTTCATCAACATCTGGAACACGGACAAGCCGTTCCCGCGGGCCCTCGCGCCGACGACGCGCCTCGGGCAGGACGAATGGGAGCGGCGGCTGAGCGGCTACGTGGGCGCCGTCTTCTGCTACGGCCACAACGTCCTGCTGCGCACGAAGCCCGTCCTCGAGGTCGGCGGCTTCGTCGAGGACTACGTCTCCGAGGACTTCGCGACGGCGGTCAAGCTCGCGTCCGCGGGATACGGCTCCGTGTTCGTCCCCCTCCACACCTGGGAGGCCATGCCCGAGAACGCCCGCGGATTCGTCAAGCGGCAGACGAAGTGGACCCGCGGCTCCATGGAGTTCTGGTCCTTCGTGCCGCCGGCGCGGGTGCCGTGGTACAAGAAGGTCTTCCTCTACACGACGCCGATGAACCACGTGGCCTACGTCGCGATCATGGTCGCCATGGTGGCCGCCGTCTTCGGCCGCGTCTCCTCCTTCGGCGCGTTCCTGGCTTTCGGCCAGAACCTCCTCGTCGCGCCGATCGCGTACATCTGGTCCATCGCCCTGTTCCGGTTCATCCTCCTGATGTCCCTGTTCACGTCCGTCTTCACCGTGGCCAAGCTCGTCCAGGTGCGGCTCGGCTTCTGGAAGTACTACCGCGCGCGGAGCCTGAGCAAGGCGATCGGCGCGATCATGCTCCCCCACGAGGTCCGCGCCATGGTCACCTACTTCATCGACCCGCGGCGGAAGTTCCCCGTGACG
>JAJYKG010000292.1 GCA_021788795.1 Thermoplasmata archaeon
CGAGGACGTTCGCGGGCAGCTCGCGCCGGACGATCTTGCAGAAAGGGCACGGCGGGCTCGGTGCCTCGGGCACGCGTCGGGCGAACCCCCGCGGCGGTTTGAACCTTTGCGACCCCGGGCCGCCCGCGGCAGGCCGTTTCAACGCTTGGTCGAGGGCCCCAGGAGGTGCTCCGCGATGACGAGCTTCTGGATCTCGTTCGTCCCCTCGTACAGGCCGAGGATTCGCGCGTCCCGGAAGTACCGCTCCACCTCGAACTCGCCGCTGAAGCCGTAGCCGCCGTGGACCTGCACGGCCCAGTCCGTGACCCGCTGGGCCATCTGGGCCCCGTAGAGCTTGGCCATGGAGACCTCGACCGTGTTGTCGAGCCCCAGGTCCCTCAGGTGGGCCGCGCGCAGGGTCAGCAGCCGCGCGGCGTCGACCTCCACCGCGGACTGTGCGATCATCTCGCGGATGAGCTGGAAGTCCCCGATGGGCCGGCCGAACGCCTTGCGCTCCTTCACGTACTTCGTCGCGGCCTCCAGGGCCGCGCGCGCGACGCCGACGGCCCCGGCCGCGATGCCGATCCGCCCGCTGTTCAGCGTCTTCATCGCCTGGTTCCAGCCGTCGCCCTCCTTGCCGATGAGGTTCTCCCTGGGGAGGCGGCACTCCTCGAACGCCAGGTCCGCGGTCGGGCTGGCCCGGAGGCCGAGCTTGGACTTCGACTCGACGTGGGGCGCCGTGAAGCCCGGCGTGCCCTGGGGCACGAGGAAGAGGCTCAAGCCCTCGTGCCGCCGCGTGCCGGCCTTGCGGGCGTACACCTGGACGTAGTCCGCGATGCTCCCGTTGGAGATGAAACGCTTCTGCCCGTTGAGGACGACCTCGTCGCCCTCCTCCCGGTAGTTCGTCGAGAGGTTCGCGGCGTCGCTGCCCGCCTCGGGCTCGGTGAGCGCCCACGCCCCGAGCTTCTCGCCCTTCGCGAGGGGCACGAGCCACTTCTGCTTCTGCTCCTCGTTCGCGAACCACAGGAGGGACGTCTCGGACAGGGAGGTCTGCACGCTGACCGTCGTCCGCACGGACGAGGAGCCGCGGCTGAGCTCCTCGACGAGGAGCATGAACGCGACGTAGTCCATCCCCGCCCCGCCGTACGTCTCCGGCACGGGCGCTCCGAGGAACCCGAGCTCCGCCATCTTGGCATAGAGCGATCGCGGGATCTCGCCCTTCTCCTCCCACTCCCGGTTGTGGGGGATGATCTCGCGGTCGACGAAGTCCTTCGCCGTGGCTTGGACGAGCTTCTGCTCCTCGGTGAGCCGGAAGTCCATGGCGCGCGCCTCTTCCTGCGGCCAAATGGGGGGAGTCGCTTAAACCCTTGGGCAACGCCCCGGTCTCGCCGGTCCCCGCAGGGCGTCAGGCGCCCTTGCGGAACTGGACCGCGTACCCAATCCCGCCGAGGAGCGGTCCGATGGAGCCGACGATGAACAGGGTCGAGATGACCGGCACCAGGGGGCCGAGGATCTGGTCGTGGACGCACTGGGAGACTGTCAGCGGCCCCGGGCAGTTCAGCGTCGGGGCGAAGAGCTGCGCGCCGCCGACGTACCCGCCGTACATGAGGAGGCCGAGGGCCGCCCCGAGGACGATGTTCCCGAGGAGCAGGTGGCCCCAGGCGAGGTAGCGCATCCCGTCCTCGTAGGGGCGGTTCATGACGGTCTCGAGGTAGTGGTAGAAAAGGGCGCTCAGCCCCGAGCCGGCCACGGGGACGATGAGGTAGCCGAGGAAACCGACCGTGAACCAGGTGCCCGCGGAGCCTTGGGCCACGATGTTCTCGGGGGACACGAAACCGGAGAACGGGAAGTCTGCATACAGGAGGAGTTCCGTGAGTACGAACATGATCGCGCCCTGGATCAGGGCGGCGCCGATGAACCGCCGCGCCCACACGCTGCCGCCGGCCGCCGCCATGCGCATCCTCGCGGAGGCATCGGCCCCGCCCTCCTTAAAGGGTTTCGTCGAAGACCGCGCGACCATCCGGGCGCGCGGATGTAGGGCTCGACCGCATCGACGAGGCCTCCGCGGCCAGCGGAGGATCCGGACCGCATCAGAAAGGGAGGGGGCCTTTTTCGTCGGTGGGGCGGATGATCCATCGATGGCCGCCCTGCGCGATCACGACGCTCCGGCAGGCGGCGCACTGGGAGAACGCGGCCCCGCCGCTGTGGCCGAGCGGCTCGAGGTCTTGATGCCGACACGTCCGCGGGTCGACCGGCACCTCCACGAGGAGGGAGGACACGCTCTGCTCGCTCCGTCCGTATTGGGGGGCCGCACGTCCTAAGGCCTTGGGTAAGTACGATTGGGGGCGCGTTGCGGGTCTCTATGCATCGCCTCACCCGCGAAAGGCTTTATCGCGCCCGCCCGGATACCGCGGGCCCGTGGCCGTGCTGTCCGACGCGGACATCCTCGCCGCGCGCGCGAAGGGCGAGCTCACGATCGAGCCGTTCGCCGAGCGCAGCCTCACGCCCAACGGGTACGACGTGAGCGTCGAGGAGGTCGCGGTGCCCTCGACCGGCCTCCGGGTGCGGGAAGGCGTCGCGCGCGTGCCTGCGATGACGCGCTTCGCGGTCAGCACGAGGGAGACCGTGACCCTGGGGCGCGGCCTCGCGGCCCAGATCTGGCTGCGGACCACCTGGGCGCGCCGCGGCGTGCTCGCCTCGTTCGGCATGGTCGACGCGGGCTTCTCGGGCACCCTGACGTTCGGCGCGTTCAACGCCTCGGAGGCGGTACTCGAGTTGCCCGTCGGCGAGCGCTTCGCGCAGCTCGTGTT
>JAJYKG010000293.1 GCA_021788795.1 Thermoplasmata archaeon
CGGCCCGGTGGGCCTGGTACACGTCCTGGCCGAACTCCTTGCCGCATTGCGGGCAGCGGACGCGGGGCCGCGCGCGGTTCGGATCCTGGCGGGCGAGGGCGCTCAGGACCTGGGCCATCTCGAACGCGATGGCCTCGGACTCGGCCTCCGAGCCGTGGAAGCTCGCGTGCGCGTTCTCGCGCAGGAAGTCCACGTGGAGGTCGATCTCCGACCCCTTCGGGACGGCCTCGAGGCCGTGCGTCTCGAGGCGCATGTGGAACCGGCGCCCCGGCTGCAGCCCCTTGAACGCGACCAGGTCGAAGGTCTCCCGCTTCACCTGATACCCCAGGGTGAGGAACGCCGCCTCGATCGCGGGCAGCGTCATCCGCCGCGCCAGGGAGGATTTCATGACCCAGCCTCACTCCGGGTAGGTGACCCGGGCCGGGGCGATCTCGTACCCGAGGGGACAGTCGAGCTCCCGGCCGATGGACTCGATCCGCAGGAGGGTCCCGCGCTCGAGGCCGACCGGGTGGCAGAGCCGGAAGTTCGGGCACGCGGCGTTCGCGCAGGCGAGCGGCTCGTACCCGACGAGCGCACCCTCGACCGCGCCCCGCATCGGGAGGCTGCAGTCCGGCGGCGCGGCCTCGACCTCGACGACGCGGGCCCGCTCCTCGTTCAGGAGGCAGGGGTGGGTCACGTCCCGGACGCGGACGACGCGGTAGCGACGCCCGACCGCTTGGTTCAGGCACGCCGCCTTGACGCGGCACGCGCGGCACTCGGGCTGCGGGCCGCGGTACACGAACTCGTGGCCCACGACCGCCTGTCGCTCCCCCACCAAGGTGATCTGGGCCACATTGCTCCCCGGGTTGCTCATGCTGCGCCCACTCTTAAGACTGAGCGTGGTTCGGATGGATCGCCGCGGCCGGCCGCGCGGTGCGAGCTCCCCGGCCGCCCTTCGCACCGGCAGCTTCATCTCTCGGCAGCCTTTCCACCCCCCGGCCCTGTGGGCCAGGAGGTTCCCGGCTGTGATGTCCGAAGGGGTTTTCCGAGCGTCGCCGGGAGCCCTGTGAGACCGTCTCGGCTCTCCGGCGTTCGTGAGCTTGCATGGGCGAACGCTGTCAACGTGATCTCCAAGAGCCAGGGAATGCCGAACACACCGTACCTGGACGCGAGCGTCCAGTGGCGCATCAAGGCGGGCACGCTCGACCTCCACGAGTCGGGCTACCGCTCGACGACCGAATCGATCCTCGCCTGCGGCCTCGCGACCGAGGTCGTCGGCCTGATCAGCGCGGGCAAGGAGGCCGACGTGTACCTCGCGCGGTACCGCGGCGCGCCCCTCGCGGTCAAGGTGTACCGCCTCTACCGCACCTCCCACCGCGGGGGCGGGCCGATCAAGGCGGACGCCCTCGGCTGGCGCACGGCCCATGAGTTCGAGATGACCCGGCAGGCCTGGAAAGGAGGCGCGCGCGTGCCCGCGCCCGCCCGACGCGTCGAGAACATGTTCTCCATGCGGTACCTGGGCGGCGACGACGGCCCGGCGCCGCGGCTCCACGACCTCCGCCTGGAGGACCCGGAGGCCTTCCTGTCCGAGGTGCTCGCGGGGGTCCGAGCCCTCGTCCACGCCGGGGTCGTCCCCGGGGACCTGAGCGCGTTCAACATCCTCGTCCACGAGGGGGAGCCCTGGTTCATCGACCTCTCCGAGGCCGTCCGGGTGGACCGCACGGGGACGAGCCCGTGGATGCGGCTCTCCGAGGCCGAGACCCTCCTACGCCGCGGCATGGACGCCCTGCAGGGCTACTTCCGCCGATACGGGATCCGGATGGATCCGGATTCGTTCGTCCCGGATGCCCTCGGGTCGTTCGACCGCTTCGGGGTCCTCCGGTAGGCGGTTCCCGCTCCGGGTTCCCCCTCGAAACCTTCACCTCGCGGGATGCGACTCCGGTGGCCGTGGAGTGGCCCCCCGCCTCGTCGTCGGCATCCTCGTCGTGGCGACCGCGGTCGAGCTCGGCGGCGCTTGGGTCATTAGCTTCGTCGCGCACATGGGCTTCCTCGCGGCGCTGGCCCCGATCCTCCTCTTCATGGGAGCGGGCTGGACCCTTCTCGGCATGGCCGTGTCCGGCTCGGGGCGGCTCGCCCCTCCCCCGACCACCCTGGGCGGGTACGGGGCGGGCTACGGTCAGGGCTCCCTCTCCTCGGAGTTCTACATCTCCCGCGCGGGCGCGGAGCGCGTGGCCCGGGAGAGCGCGCAGCGGCTCGAACGGGGAGCGTCCTTCATGGTCCCCGCGATCCTCTACGGCGCCGCCCTGTTCGGGATCGGGATCCTGCTCTCCCTCTGACCGCGCGGGCTCAGATGACCTTCGTGATCCGCGCGAGCCGCTCCGCCGCCTCCTCCGTGAGGCCGGTGTCCCCGAGGATCGTGTAACGCTCCTTCGCGATCTCGTGCGCGTGGACCAGGGCGTCGATGACCTCCTGGTCCGTCACCCCGAGCGCGCGGGCGGTCGTCGGCGCGCCGATGGCGAGGAGGGCGTCCCGCACCTCCTCCCAGTTCCCGCTGTGGAGGTACATCATCATGATCGTGCCGACGCCGCACTGCTCGCCGTGCAGGGCGGGCTTCTTCGCGAGGCGGTCCAGGGCGTGGGAGAACTTGTGCTCGCTTCCCGACGCGGGACGCGAGGACCCGGCGATGGACATGGCCACGCCGCTCGACACGAGGGCCTTGCAGACGAACCACGCGCTCTCCTCGAGGCGCGGCTTGATGTTCGCCGCGTCCTGCAGGACGAGGCGCGCGGCCAACTCGCTCAGGGCGGCCG
>JAJYKG010000029.1 GCA_021788795.1 Thermoplasmata archaeon
CCTAGCCTGGTAGGGCGCTGGATTGCTAATCCAGTGCGCTCTGCGCCCGGGGGTTCAAATCCCCCTCCCCGCGCGGTCCTTTCACAGAGTCTATGTGCCGTCCGCGCCATCCCGTGCGGCCCACCGGCAGGCGGACACGGCATGACCACGGTCGACCGGGCGAGGGTCCAGGCATTGATCGCGGAGGAGGAGGAGCGGTTCGTCCGGAGGCACCCGAAGTCCCGGCGTCTCTTCGAGCGCGCGCGGAAGACGATGATCGGCGGCGTGCCGATGAACTGGATGATCGAGTGGCCCGGGCCCTATCCGCTGTTCATGGAGGAAGCGCGGGGCGCGACGATCACGGACGTCGAGGGGCACCGGTACATCGACTTCTGCCTCGGGGACACGGGCGCGATGTTCGGCCACTCCCCGGCCGCCACGGTCGCGGCCGCGGCGAGGCAGCTGCGCAAAGGCATCACGACGATGCTCCCGACGGACGACTCGTACTGGGTGGGGCGCGAGCTCACGAAGCGCTTCGGCGTGCCCTACTGGCAGATCGCGATGACCGCGACGGACGCGAACCGGTTCGCCCTCCGTATGGCGAGGGAGACCACGGCCCGGCGGAAGATCCTCGTGTTCAACGGCTGCTACCACGGGACCGTGGACGAGGCGCTCGTGCGGCTCGTGGACGGGAAGGTCGTGCCCCGGGAGGGCGCCATGCCGCCGCCGGTGGAGCCGGAGCTCACGACGCGGGTCATCGAGTTCAACGACCTGCAGGCCTTGGAGGCCGCCCTCGCGCCGAGGGACGTGGCCGCGGTCCTCATGGAGCCCGCGCTGACGAACTGCGGGATCGTCCTTCCGGAGGAGGGTTACCTGGACGGCGTGCGGGAGATCACGCGCCGCACGGGGACCGTCTGGATCATCGACGAGACGCACACCTGGTGCGCGGGGCCCGGCGGCTACACCGCGGCCCACGGCCTCGAGCCCGACATGGTGACCCTGGGCAAGCCCGTCGCGGGCGGCATCCCCGCCGCGGCGTTCGGCGCGAGCCAGGAGGTCTACGACAAGACGCTCGCGAACATGCTCGCCGGGACGACGGGCGTGAACGGGCTGGGCGGCACGCTGACGGGGAACGCCTTCGCGCTCGCGGCGATGCGCGCGACCCTGGAGAAGGTGATCACGAAGCGGTCGTTCGACCATATGATCCCCCTGGCCACGCGGTGGACGCGGGGAGTCGCGGACGCGATCGAGGCCGCGGGCCTGCCATGGCACGTCGTCCAGCTCGGGGCGAGGGCCGAGTACCGCTTCCGCAGCCCGCCCCCGAGGAACGGCGCGGAGGCGATCGCATCGAAGGACGAGCGGCTCGACAAGTACGTGCACCTGATGGCCCTGAACCGCGGCATCCTCCTGACGCCGTTCCACAACATGGCCCTCATGTGCCCGGCCACGACGCGGGCGCAGGTCGACCGCCACACGGAGGTCTTCCAGGAGACCGTGGCGGCGCTCGCCGCCTAGGAGACCGCAATGCCCATCCGGACCTTCGACGAGGTCGATCCGTTCGAGATTCACAAGCTCACCCTCGCGTCCTTCGGGTGGGCCGTCCCGGAGAGCCGGCTGCGCCGCCAGATGCGCGTGGATCCGCGGGTGATGGACGGGTACGGGCGGTACTTCGTCGAGCGCGGCCGGCTGGTCGCCCAAGTCCTACCGCTCCGAATGCCCGTCCGCCTCACCTCCGGCGTCGAGACGGTCGGCGGGATCGCGGGGGTATGCTCCCTACCCGAGGTCTGGGGCCGGGGCCACATCCGCCGGCTCATGGAACACGTGCACCAGCTGTACCGCCAGGAGGGGATCCGGATCGCGGCCCTCACGACGAGCCGCAACATCCGAGGGTACGGCGTGTACCAGAAGCTGGGCTACGTCGACCTCGCCCCGTTCTACCGAGCGACGAAGCGGATCCGCGCGCGGCCGTCTCCGCCCCGGGGGCTGCGCCTGCGCGTCGCCCGCGCGAGGGACGTCCCGCGCATCCAGGGGCTCTTCCGCGAGTTCGCCAGGCCGTTCTACGGCTGGACGGAGCGCGACCCGAAGTTCCTCGGCGGAGAGCAAATCTGGTTCGACCGGGCGGTCGACCGATTCCGCCTCGTGTACCGCGGCGGGGAGCTCGTCGGATACCTGCGCATCATCCCCGGGGAGGAGGACTTCACCCAGGAGTACGTTCTCCGGCGGTTCCCGGACTTTCGGGCCTCCGTGCGCGCGGTCGAGGCGAGGACGCGCTTCGGCTTCGCCAACGTCGCGCCCCTGACCGCGGCCGCGGACCTCGCCCGCTTTCGGCGCCTCGGGTACGACATCGTCGGGCCCACGCCCAGTAAGGCCATGGCGATCCCCCTCGTCCCAACCCTGCGGCCGCAGGATCTCCCGCGGCTGTTCGGCGTCCCCCAGGGACGTTTCCTCCTGTACCCGACGGACGCCTTCTAGCGGCACCGTTTTGTATCCGCGACCCCCATACGTCACGGGGCCGAGGGATGCGAGCCTACGTCCTCGTCAAAGTGCAGACGGGTCGCGAACGCGACGCGCTCGACGCGCTCGACGGGATCGCGGCCCTGGAAGAGATCGACTTCCTCTTCGGCGAGTACGACTACATCCTGACCCTCCAGTCCTCGGACACCGCGACCCTCGCCAGGCTGATCACGACGCGCGTCCGGAAGGCGCCCGGCGTGGTCCAGACCCAGACGCTCCTCGAGGCGCCGTTCCCGTAGGGTGGGGACCGCGGGACCTCGCGGCCCGGGTGGGCGAAATCAACCTTATTCAAGGTTAACTTCTGAGGCACACCGAAACGGACTCCGGTGGGGTCCGTCCGGCGCGGCCTCAGTGCAGCGGGAAGGCCTTCTCGCCCGCGCGGATGGGCACGGTCAGCCAGTTCTCCATGGGCGGGAAGGGGCACACGTAGTCGTCGCTGTAGGCGCAGTACGGGTTGTAGGCCAGGTTGAAGTCGAGCACGTACTCGTCCGAGGGCTCGTCCTCCAGGTCCAGGTACCGCGCGGCGCCGTAGGATTCCTTCCCCGACGTCGCGTCGCGGAACGGGACGAACAGGGAGGCGTCCTCGTGGTGGTGTCCCGGCTGCGGGGCGGCCTTGTACGCGTACAGGCGCTGCTTCACGCCGTCGATCTCGAAATCGAAGTGCCCGTAGCGGACCATGGGCCGCGGGATCCCCTTCGACGTCGCCAGGGTCACGGGCTCCGGATTCGGCAGCTTCGTGAGCTGCACGTGGAGGCGGAACTTCAGGTCGGCCGGGAAGTACTCGAGGCCGCGGAACGCGCCGCGGGTCTCGGCCGGGATGGGGGAGTCGGGGTCCGTCTGGAAGTAGTAGTCCTTCTCCTTGCGCTGGAGAGGCAGGTCCCGGGCGTAGTCCCCGGGCGACGGGTCGCGCCGCATGGAGGACACCACGGCGGCCGCGCGGGATAAAGGATGCGGGCTCACAGGGAGTAGAGGTCCTGCTTGGCCCGCGCGAGCAGGTCCTTCTCCTGCGCCCCCAGGTGCGACGGCGGCACCGTACGCTCGACGAGCTCGACGAGGCTCGTGGCCGCGGAGATCTTCTGCGCCTGGGCGGCCTTCTTGATCATCTCCGCCGCGAAGCGGGCCTTGAGCTTGGACAGGCCCGCGTCCTCGGGCGCGATCGCGAACATCTCCTCGAGGAGCTTGAGGGAGTCCTCGAAGCGCGATTGCTTCACGAGGGAGCGGACCGCGCGCTCGAGCATCGTGAAGCGGTGCACGGTCCCCGCGTCGAGGGCCATCCCACCCCGGATGCGGCGTCCGCCCTTATGCCTTGCGCGGACGTCAGTAGCGCGGCATCCCCGGGTCGATCTCGTCGGCCCACGCGTCGATGCCTCCCTCGAGGTTCTTCACCTTGCGGAAGCCGAGCTCCCGCAGGAAGTTCGTGATCCGCGCGGAGCGCCCGCCGGACTTGCAATAGACGACAATCTCGTCCGCGGTGCTCAGCTCGTGGACGCGGTTCGGGACCTGGGCCACGGGCATGAGGACCGCTCCGTCCAGGTGGGCGATCTCCCACTCCAGCGGCTCGCGGACATCCAGGAGGACCACGCTCCCGCCGTTGTTGAGTCGCTCCTTGAGCTCCTCGGCCGAGATCTGGAACTCCTCGCTCACCTGTTCCCCGGGCGCGTTCACGCCGCAGAACGCCTCGTAGTCGATGAGCTCCTTGATCGTGGGATGCGTGCCGCAGACCGGGCAGTCCGGGTTCTTCCGGAGCTTGAGCTCGCGGAACCGCATCTTCATGGCGTCGAAGACGAGGAGGCGTCCGACGAGCGGGTCGCCCTTCCCCAGGAGGACCTTGAGGGTCTCGATCGCCTGGATCGAGCCGACGATCCCGGGCAGGACGCCGAGGACGCCGCCCTCCGCGCACGATGGCACGAGGCCGGGCGGGGGCGGCTCCGCGTACAGGCAGCGGTAGCAGGGGCCCTTGGAAGCCCAGAAGACGCTGGCTTGGCCCTCGAAGCGGAAGATGGAGCCGTAGACGTTCGGCTTGCCCAGGAGGACCGCGGCATCGTTCACGAGGTACCGCGTCGGGAAGTTGTCCGTGCCGTCGACGACGACGTCGTAGTCCTTGAGCACGTCCAGCGCATTCTCCGACGTCAGGCGCGTGTCGTAGCTCTGCACGTCCACGTTCGGGTTGATCGCCTGGACGCGCTCCTTCGCGACCTCGAGCTTCTTGCGGCCGACGTCCTTCGTGCCGTACATGACCTGCCGCTGCAGGTTCGTCAGGTCGATCGTGTCGAAGTCGACGATGCCGATGCGGCCCACGCCGGCGGCCCCGAGGTACTGGAGGAGCGGGTTGCCCAGGCCGCCCGCGCCGACCACGAGGACGGAGGACTGCTTGAGCTTGATCTGCCCCGCCATGCCGACCTCGGGCAGGATGAGGTGGCGCGAGTAACGCTTGATCTCCGCGGGCGTGAGGGCGTCGCGGCGCCGAGATGCGACGGACTCCATCACGGAGGACGAGCCGCCCGCGATGCTGGGGACGATCGTGATCGTGTCCCCGTCCTTCAGGGGCGTGGCCTCCTTCTGCAGGTAGCGGATGTCCTCCTCGTTCAGGTAGACGTTCACGAAGTTGCGCAGGTGGCCCTCGTCCGTGTAGAGGTGGCGGCGCAGGGCGTCGTACTGGCCGACGAGGGCGCCGAGCGCCTCGCGGACGTCCTTGGCCTGCAGCTCGATCGCGTCCTGGTTCGCCGCGTACTGGCGCAGCGGCGTCGGGATGAGCACCTTGACTTTCGCGCCCATGGGGATGGCTCCTATTACGCTGTTATACTTAGGCCTTCCGCCCTCGTCCGCAGGAGGATTCGGAGAGATATGGGCGTTCTTCCCAAGAGCATGGCGCATCGGAATGCTGTCCCCCGCGCGGAAACCGGTTATAGTACGGGCGCTTGGGCGCGCCATGCGCACGGACCGCCGCACCCTCGCGGGTCTCCTGCTGCTCGTGGGATCGGTACAGTTCCTGCTCGCCATGCTCGTCGGTGAAGGCATGCGCCCCGACTTCAGCATCTCGACGAACCCGATCAGCGACTTGGGCGTCGGGTCCACGGCCCTCCTGTTCAACACGTCCATCGTGATCCTGGGGCTCCTGATCCTCGGGGCCGCGTGGCTCTACCACGGCGCGTACAAGCGCCTCTGGGTCACGATCCCGTTCCTCCTCGCGGGCGTCGGGCCCATCGGCGTCGGGCTGTTCCCGGAGACCACGGGGACGCCCCACCTCGTGTTCGCGTTCATCTCCTTCTTCTTCGGCGGCCTGCTGGCGATCCTGACCGCGTTCCCGACGCGGCCCCCGTTCCGGTACATGTCCATCGTCCTCGGCGTCGTCGGCTTGGTGGCGCTCGTCCTGTACGCGACCCACACGTACCTGGGCATCGGCGACGGCGGCATGGAGCGGATGATCGCCTACCCAGTCCTCTTCTGGGGAATCGCCTTCGGCGGGTACCTCATGGCCTCCCCCTCCACGCCGGAGGCGAAACCCGCTCCGGAGGCTCCCGCGAGCTGAGCGGCCGGTCAGGTTTATCTTCCGTGGGCGCGTGGATGGGCCCATGGGGAACCCGATGAAGTACACGCCCCTCGGCACGACGGGCGTGCATGTCTCTCTCCTGGCCCTCGGCGCCATGACCTTCGGCTCGAAGAACTCGTGGAAGATCGGCGGCCTCGAGCAGGGCGCGGTGGACGCCATGGTGAAGCGCTCCATCGACGCAGGCGTGAACCTGTTCGACACCGCGGACGTCTACGACGAGGGCGAGGCGGAGAAGGCCCTCGGCCACGCCCTCCAGCCCTACCGCGAGCAGGTCCTCATCGCGACGAAGGTCCGCGGCAAGACCGGGGCCGGCGTCAACGAACTCGGCCTCTCGAGGCACCACATCCAGATCGCCGTGCGCAAGAGCCTCGAGCGGCTCGGCACGTCCTGGATCGACCTCTACCAGTTCCACGGCTGGGACCCCTACGTCCCCATGGACGAGTCCTTGGAGGCGATGCAGGACCTCGTCGAGCGGGGCCTCGTGAACTACCCGGGCGTCTCCAACTTCAGCGCATGGCAGATGGCCACGATCCAGGCGCGCGCGGAGGAGCGCGGCTACTCGCGCTACGTGTCCGCGCAGATGAGCTACAGCCTCCTGAACCGCGACATCGAGCACGAGATCGCGCCCTTCCTGAAGTTCAGCCGGATGAGCCTCCTCGTGTGGTCTCCGCTCCACGGAGGCCTCCTCACGGGCAAGTACTCGAAGGATGCGAAGCCGCCCAGCGGCACGCGGATGGGGGACCGCGGGGTCTTCTTCCCGTTCTTCGACCCGGCCACGGGCTGGGCGGTCGTCGACAAGGTGAGGGAGCTCGCGAAGGAACAGGGGTGCACGCCCGCGCAGCTCTCCCTCGCATGGCTGCTCGAGAAGAAGCACATCGTGCTCCTCGGCGCGCGGTCGATGGCGCAGCTCGAGGAGGACCTGGGCGCCCTCGACGTCCACCTGAAGCGGAACCAGCTCGAGGACGTCGACGCCCTCACGAAGCCGAAGCTGCAGTACCCCGGCTGGCAGATCGAGCGGCAGAGCGCGGGGCGCGCGTTCCCGATCGTGGAGCCGGACTGAGCGGGATGCGCCGCCCCTGTCACTCCGTTCCCTGCGACGGAAGCGCATTGGGGTCAACCTGTAAATACGAGGCGCCCGTGGAAGCGCTTGGGCAACCCTCATGACGAGCGAGAAAATCCTGCGCTTCCAAGGCAAGAACGCGAATCTGGATGCCCTGTCCCAGCAGATTGTGGGCCAGCTCCAGGCGGACGGCTACAAGACCCAGAAGACCACGGCGCCCCTGGGGACGATCATCCAGGCGCAGAAAGCAGGCATCATGCGAGACATCCTCACCGCGGACCGGTGCTTCACGATCCTGGTCGCGGGGCAGCCGAACGACTTCACGGTCCACGTCGGCATCGGGAAGTGGCTGCGGGACCTCGGGATCGCGGCGGTCGAGACGATCCTCCTGACCTGGCTCTTCCTCGCGGTCGACGTCCCCGAGATGCTCTGGACGCGGCACGTGGAGCGGGGCGTGATCGCGCAGATCAACCAGATCGTCGAGTCGCCGGCGCTCGCGACGACCCACTAGACGATCTCGAGGAACGCGGGCTCGAACGTGCCGTCCGTCCCTTCGAGGCTCCAGGCCCGCAGGTCCTTCGGCACGTGGTCCATGATGCTCAGGATCACGTAGGCGTACCACGGCCAGGCATGGTCACGGTCGAACTCGGACGGGACCGCGGGATGGTTCGGGTGGCTGTGGTAGTAGCCGAGGATCGCCTCGCCGGAACCGCGGAGCTCCTTCTCCACGGAGAGGATCTCCCGCGGGTCAATCACGTAGCGCCGCTCGCGGTTCTCCGCAACGACGTTCGCCGCGCGCCGTACACGCCCCACGAGCTTGTCGTCCGCCTCTGGGCCGAGGAGGAAGCCGCAGCACTCCTCTGGGAAGGTTTCCTGGGCGTGCGCGCGGATCGCGGCGACCTGGTCCGCGGTGAGGACGACCCTCACGCGGCCTCCTCCCAGTACCGGTCCCCGAGGTACTTGTCGCCCGCGTCGGGGAAGACCATGACGACGACGCCCTCGCGGATGCGCTCGGCGAGCCGCAGCGCCGCGTCCAGCGCGGCGCCGCTCGACGTGCCGACGAGGTAACCCTCCTCCCGCGCGAGGCGTCGCGCCGCCGCCTGGGCGTCCTCCGTGGACACAGTCATCGTGAGGTCCGGGAGGGACGGGTCCCAGATCCCGGGGACCTTCGCGGTCTCCAGGTGCTTCACGCCCTCGATGCCGTGGAAGGGGCTGTCCGGCTGCACCGCGACGAGCTGGACGCCGCGACTCTTGCTCCGAAGGTACCGGCCCACGCCGACGAACGTCCCCGTGGTTCCGAGGCAGGCCACGAGGTGCGTGATCCGGCCGTTCGTCTGCTCGTAGATCTCCGGGCCCGTGGTCTCGAAGTGCGCGCGCCAGTTCGCCTCGTTGTTGTACTGGTCAAAGTACCAGTACCGGTCCGGCGCGGACTCGGCCAGGGAACGGGCGACGCGCTGCGCGCCGTCCGTGCCCTCCGTGGACGGGGTGAAGAGGAGCTCCGCGCCGAAGGCCTTGAGGATCCGCCGGCGCTCCACGCTCAGGTTCCCGGGCACGCAGAGGGCGACGCGGTAGCCTTCCGCGGCCCCGAGCATCGCCAGGGCGATCCCCGTGTTCCCCGACGTGGCGTCCAGGAGCGTCCGGGCCGGCGTGAGGCCGCGGCGCTCCGCGTCCCGGAGCATGTACAGGGCCGCGCGGTCCTTCACGCTGCCCCCGGGGTTGTCCCACTCCGCCTTCGCGTAGAGCTCGACGCCGGGGATGACGTCCTTCCAGATGCGGTCCAGGCGGAGGAGGGGCGTGCGGCCGACCAGGCCGGCCACGTTGGACGCCTTCGCCTCGTTGGGGTGGGGGACCATGGTGTGCGGAGGCCAACCGGCCGAGGTTTAATGCCCTTGCGCCGCCGGGGCGGGACCCAGGGCGGCCCGGAGGGCCCGCAGGGGCAGCAAGGCGCATTGCTCCCGCACCGCGCTGAGGGGCACGCCGAGGCTCTGCAGGACCGAGGCTCGGTCCATCGCCGCGTCCTCGTCGAGGGTCTTGCCCTTGACCGCGTCCGTCAGGAGGGAGGCGCTCGCCATGCTGATCGCGCAGCCCTCGCCGTCGAAGCGGACGTCCTCGATGCGGTTCGCGCCGTCCACGCGGAGGGTCAGGGCGATCTCGTCCCCGCACAGGGAGTTCGACTCGTGCCCCTTGTGCGTCGACGGGTCAAGCGTCCCGCGGTTGTGCGGGTGCTTGTAGTGCTCCAGGATCTGGGCCTGGTACGGGCCGGGTCCGGAGCCCATCTAGCCGAACACCTCATTGACCTTCTGCAGCGCCGCGGCGAGGCGGTCGACGTCCTCGAGGTCGTTGTACACGTAGAAGGACGCGCGGGCCGTGGCCGCGAGGTCGTAGCGGTCCATGAGCGGCTGGGCACAGTGGTGGCCCGACCGGATGCACACGCCCTCCACGTCGAGGATGGAGGCGATGTCGTGCGGGTGGGCCTTCGCCATCGTGAACGAGACGACCCCGCCGCGCTGCCGGACGTCCTTGGGCCCGTAGACGCGCAGGCCGGCGACGTTGGAGAGCTCCTGGAGCGCGTAGCCGGTCACGTTCATCTCGTGCTGCCGCACCGCGGGCATGCCGAGCTTGGTCAGGTAGTCCACGGCGGCCCCGAGGCCGATGACCTCGGCGATGGGCGGCGTGCCGCCCTCGAACTTGTAGGGCACGTCGTTCCACTTCGCCGTGCCGAGGTGCACCTCGCTGATCATCTCGCCGCCGCCGAGGAGCGGCTCCGTCTCCTCGAGGACCTCCTTCTTCCCGTAGAGGACGCCGACCCCGGTCGGCCCCAGCATCTTGTGCCCGCTGAAGGCGAGGAAGTCGCAGTCCAGCTCGCGGACATCCACGGGCATGTGGGGCACGCTCTGGGCCGCGTCCACGACGCACACGGCGCCGACCTCGTGCGCGCGCTTCGCGATCTCCTTGACGTCGTTGATCGTGCCGAGGACGTTGGAGACCTGGGCCACGGTGACGACCTTCGTGCGCTTCGTGATCAGGTCGTCGTACTGCTCCATCTTCAGGCGGCCGTCCTCGTCCACGTCGACGTACTTCAGCGTGACGCCCTTGAGGTCGCGGACGAAGTGCCACGGCACGTGGTTGGAGTGGTGCTCCAGGACCGTGCCGATGATCTCGTCTCCCTTCTGGACGCGCTTCCCCTTGAGCGCGTAGCCGTAGGCGACGAGGTTCAGGGACTCCGTCGTCGACTTCGTGTAGGCGACCTCCATGGGGTCCTTCGCGCCGATGAACGCGGCGACGCGCTCGCGCGCGCCTTCGTACTCCCGCGTGGACTCCTCGCCCAGCTCGTAGATGGCGCGGTGGACGTTCGCGTTGTACCGCGAGTAGTAGTCCGTCATCGCGTCGATGACCTGCCGCGGCTTCTGAGAGGTCGCGGTGCTGTCCAGGTACGTGAGGGGCTTGTCCCTCACCGTGCGCTGGAGGATCGGGAAGTCCTTCTTGATCTCGGGGACGTCGAACAGGACCTTCGCCGTGCGGGCCATGGACACCACCCTTGTCGATGCGGGCGTCGTTACTTGAACCTTCAGGTCGAACCTACTCGAGGGTCACGATTCCTGGCTTCTCTGCGAGCGCGGAGCGGAGCGTGTGCCAGGCGAGGCTCGCGCACTTCACGCGGAGCGGGAACTCGCTCACGCCTTGGAAGACCGCGAGCTTGCCGAGGGCCTTCCCGTCCACGGGCGCGCCCGGCTTCCCCGTGATCATCTCGTGGAAGCGGTCGAAGAGGACCTCAGCCTCGGCTCGGGTCTTGCCCTTGACCGCCTCCGTCATGATGGACGCGGAAGACTTGGAGATCGCGCAGCCCTGCCCCTGGAAGCTCGCGTCCACGATGCGGTCGCCATCGAGCTTGAGGTACACGGTCACGCGGTCGCCGCACAGCGGGTTGTTGCCGTCCGCCTGGGCCGTGGCGTCGGCCATGGTGCGGTAGTTCCGCGGGTTCTTCGTGTGGTCCAGGATGACCTCCTGGTACAGCTCGCGCAGGTCCGCCATCACGCTGCCTCCGGGCCGGGGGACAGCACGTCGAGGCTCATAAGGTCTCCCGGATGGCCTCGCTGCCGGGCAGGCGGGAGAGGACGAGCTGGTCCAGCTTGATCCGCATCGAGGCCACCTTGACCTGGTTGATGATCTCGCCCGCGAAGGCGTACGTCAGCAGGGTGCGCGCGGAGCTCTCGTCGATGCCGCGCGAGCGGAGGTAGAACACCGCGTTCTCATCGAGCTGGCCCACGGTGGACCCGTGGGCGCACTTCACGTCGTCCGCCAGGATCTCCAGCCCCGGCGTCGAGTCCGCGAACGCCTCGTTGGAGAGGAGGAGGTTCTTGTTCGTCTGCCGTGCGTTCGTCTTCTGCGCGTCCTTGCGGACGAGGATCTTCCCGTAGAAGATGCCGCGGGACTTGGCGTCCAGGATGCCCTTGAACAGCTCGAGGCTCGTGCAGTTCGGCTTCGCGTGGTCGATGAACGTGTGGTTGTCGCAGTGCTGCGCGTCGTGGAGGAGGTACAGCCCGTTGAGCGCGAGGCTGCCGCCCTCGTCCTGGAAGAGCGTGCGCACGTCGTTCCGCACCGTGCCGCCGCCGAGGTTGAACGAGGTCGAGGCGACCGCGCTCGAGCGCCCCTGCAGGAGGGCCGTGTTCGAGAAGTGCATCGCGGCCTCGCTCTCCCGCTGCATCTTGTAGTGGTCGAGGACCGCGCCCGGGCCGACCCGCAGCTCCGTGACCGCGTTCGTGAAGTACGGCCCCTTGTCCAAGCCGACGTAGGACTCGATCAGGGTGGCCTGGGCCTCGTGGTCCAGGAGGACGAGGTTCCGCGGGTACGAGACCGCGGCGGGCTCCTGCGACGTGGACACGTAGAGGAGGTGGATGGGCTCCTCGACCACGCGGCCCCTCGGCACGTGGACGAAGGCGCCGTCCTGGAGGAACGCCGTGTTGAGGGCCGCGAACGCCGCCTTCTCCGTGGACGCGACCCGCCCGAGCTCGTGCTCCAGCGCCTTCGGGTCGAAATGGAGGATCTCATGGAGGCTCCCCACGCGCACGCCCTCCGGGAGCCACCGCAGGTAGGAGAGCTTGGGAGCGAAGCGCCCGTTCACGAAGACGAGCTGGCTGCACTTGAGGACGCCGAAGGTGTACGCCTCGACGAGGTCCCCGGGGATTCGCGGCGCCCCGGCCTTCGGGTCGAAGGCGAAGGACGTCCGCGCGATCGGCGCGACGTTCGTGTGCTTCCAGTCCTCGTCCTTGGGCGTCGGGAAGCCGGACTTCTCGAAGTTCCCGATCGCGGTCGTGCGGAGCTTGCGGAGCCAACCGGGTTCCGTCTCGTTCGCCGTCTTGGCGAAGGAATCGAACGCGAACAGGTAGGGGTCGGTCAGGCTCACGGTCACGGCCACGGGCGAGCCTCCGGGATCAGTGGCCCACCGGGGCCGGCGCCGCGGCGGGCGTGACTTCCTCGAGACCGAGCCCCGCGTACCCGGTCTTCTCGAGCTCCTCGGCAAGCTCCTTGCCGCCGCTCTTCACGATGCGCCCGCCCGCCAGGACGTGGACGAAATCGGGCACGATGTAGTGCAGGAGCCGGGAGTAGTGGGTGATCACGAGCATGCCGCGGTCCCTGCTGCGCATGCTGTTGACGCCGTTGGCCACGACGCGCAGGGCGTCGATGTCCAAGCCGGAGTCCGTCTCGTCCAGGACGGCGAGTCGCGGCTCGAGCACGGCCATCTGGAAGATCTCGTTCCGCTTCTTCTCGCCGCCGGAGAAGCCCTCGTTCAGGCCCCGCTTCATGTAGCTCTCGTCGAGCCCGAGGAGCTTCATCTTGTCCTCGATCAGGCTGAGGAACTCCATCGCGTCGAGCTCGGGCTGGCCGCGGTACTTCCGGACCGCGTTGACCGCAGCCTTGAGGAAGTAGGCGTTCCCGACCCCGGGGATCTCGACGGGGTACTGGAAGGCCATGAAGATCCCCTCGCGGGCGCGGTCCTCCGGCTTCATGGCGAGGAGGTCCTTCCCCTCGAAGCGGACCGTGCCCGACAGGACCTCGTAGTTCGGTCGGCCGGCGAGCACCTGGGCCAACGTGGTCTTGCCGGAGCCGTTCGGCCCCATGATCGCGTGGACCTCCCCCGCGTTCACGGTGATGTCGATGCCTCGGAGGATGTCCTTGTTCGCAACGCGCGCGTGCAGGTCCTTGATCTCGAGCAGTGCCATGCCGTGCCTCCCGCGGGATGCCCTCAGCCCTCAGCCAACGGTCCCCTCCAACGCGAGACTGTAGGAAATGAGTTTCTGTGCCTCCACGGCGAACTCCATGGGGAGGTTCAGGAAGATCTTCTTGCAGAAGCCGTTCACGATCATCGAGGTGGCGTCCTCCGGCGTGATGCCGCGCTGCTGGCAGTAGAAGAGCTGGTCGTCCCCGATCTTGGACGTCGTCGCCTCGTGCTCCATCTGCGCGGTGGGCTCCATGACCTGGATGTCCGGGAAGGTGTGGGCGCCGCACAGGGAGCCGATGATGAGGGAGTCGCACTGGCTGTAGTTGCGCGCCCCCGTGGCGCCCTTCAGGATCTTGACCATCCCGCGGTACGTGTTCTGCCCGTGGCCCGCCGAGATGCCCTTCGAGATGATCGTGCTCTTCGTGTTCTTCCCGATGTGGTGCATCTTCGTGCCCGTGTCCGCCTG
>JAJYKG010000030.1 GCA_021788795.1 Thermoplasmata archaeon
GGCCTGCCGCGGGCGGCCCGGGGTCGCAAAGGTTCAAACCGCCGCGGGGGTTCGCCCGACGCGTGCCCGAGGCACCGAGCCCGCCGTGCCCTTTCTGCAAGATCGTCCGGCGCGAGCTGCCCGCGAGCGTCCTCGCGGAGGACGAGCACACGATGGCCTTCATGGACATCCGGCCCATCAACCCCGGCCACTTCCTTGTGATCCCGAAGGCCCACGCGGCCCGCCTCGCGGACCTCCCGCCCGGAGAGGGCGGCCGCGTCTTCGAGATGGCTCGCGAGCTCGTGGCGGGCCTCTACCGGAGCGGCGTCACGTGCGAGGGCGTGAACCTCCACCTGGCCGACGGCGAGGTGGCGGGGCAGGAGATCTTCCACGTCCACCTGCACGTGTACCCGCGGTACGCCGGCGACGGGGTCGGCCTGCGGATGGGGCCGCGGTACGGCGCCATGCCCAAGCGCGAGGAGCTGGACCGCCTGGCCGAGGCCATCCGCGCCGCGAAGGATCAATCCTGAGCGAGGGCGGCCCGGATCGCGTCGAGCTCCGCCGCGGGGAGCGACCTCACCGCGGTGGGGAAGAGGCTCACCTTCTCCTTGCGGAAGTGGTCCCAGAGGAACTGGATCGCGAAGATGCCGTGGCGGTTCAGCTCCTGGATGGCGGGCCACGGGCCCCGCGAGGCGTCTAGCCCGGCTCGAGCCTCCCTGAACTTGGCGACCTCCCGGCGGATCTCCTCGTGCTCGTAGGCGACGACGTTGACGAGGGTGCCGAATCGGCCGATCGCCGCCTCGAGGGGCGGGAGGACGATCGCGTCCTCGCGGGCGAAGTGGGGCAGCAGGTCCTCCTCGAAGAAGCGGACGGCCTCGTCCAGGAGCTCGCGGTTCGCCTCGTTGGCCTCGCGGGTGTGCATCATCTCGTCGAGGACCGCCTCGAGCTCGTGGAGCTTCGCGAGGAACTCCTCGTGGTCGTCGAGGAGGGGCTGGAACGGGGAGGCGTCCTCGGCCATTCGACCGACCTAAGCCGCAGGGGCGGAAAAGGGTGCGCCCTCACGGGGCGAAGCGCGCGGGCGTCCGCGGGAACGGCACGGCGTCGCGGATGTGGTCGAGCTTGCAGATCCACTGGATGAGCCGCTCCATCCCCATGCCGAACCCCGCGTGCTGCACGCTGCCGTAGCGGCGGGAGTCGAGGTACCAGTCGTAGGACCTGGGGTCCTCGCCCTGCTCCAGGAGGGACTTCTTGATCACCTCGAGGTCCGTCTCGCGCTCGCTGCCGCCGACGACCTCGCCGACGCCGTCGCCCGCGATCACGTCGAAGCCGAGGACCAGGTCCGGCTTCACGGGGTCCCTCGCCTTGTAGAACGCCTGGGAGACGCGTGGGTAGTGCGTCACGATGACAGGCTTCGTCTTCCCCTCCGTCAGGGCGCGCTCCTCGAGGGTCCGGAGGTCCTTGCCCCACTCGAACTCCATGCCCTTGGCGTGGAGGAGCTGGACCGCGTCGTCGTACGTGATGCGCTCGAACGGCGGCTTCACGGCCTTCAGGAACTCCGGGGTGCGGCCCATCGCGACGACGTCGTCGGGGCGCTCCTCCGCGACGACCTGGCAGGCGTGGGAGATGACGCCCTCGGCGTGCTTGAGGACCTCGTCCATGCCCACCCAGGCCTGCTCCATCTCCGCGTGCCAGTACTCCGTGAGGTGCCGCGTCGTGCGCGACTTCTCCGCTCGGAAGGACGGCCCGATGTAGTAGATCTTCTCCATCGCGAGGACGAGCGCCTCGGCGTAGAGCTGCCACGACTGCGTGAGGTAGGCCTTCTTGCCGAAGTAGTCGAGCTCGAAGAGCGTCGAGCCGCCCTCGGACCCCGCGGGGGTGATCATGGGCGGCGAGACCTCCCAGAACCCCTGGTCCCGGAAGTACCCGTGGACCGCGTGGAACGTCGCGTCGCGGATGCGGAACATCGTCGTCAACTTCTGGGAGCGGACCCAGAGATGGCGCACGTCGAGGAGGAACTCCTCGCCCGGGTCCTCCTGGAGGGGGTACTTCTCGGCGAAGTGGACCACGTGGACGTCGGTCGCGCGGACCTCGAAGCCGCCGGGGGCGCGCTTGTCCGCGACCACGGTGCCCTTGACGATGACCGAGGACTCGATCAGGGCCTTCTCCACCGCGGCGAATGCCTCCGGCGGGACGGCGTCCTTGGCCACCGTGACCTGCAGGATGCCCGTGGCGTCGCGGAGGACAACGAAGGCCTTCCCTCCCATCGTGCGCGTGCGGTAGATCCAGCCTTTCAGCTCGACGGGCTTCCCCGTCCGCTTGCCGTGCAGGAGGTCCGCGATCGCGACCATGGCCGGAGGCCATTCCGGTGGCTCTAGATTACCCTTTCGCGGGCGGCATGCCCCGGCGGCACATGTGCGCACCCCGCCCCGTGGGACTTAAGCCGACCCCGTCGATTCCCGAGACCGGGTGGAAACGGAGGAGGGAAGATGATCATCGCGCAGTGGACATACGAGGTCCCCGAGGGCAAGCGCGAAGGGCTTCTGAGGTTCATGAACGGGGAGATGCGAGGGATCTACCGGGCGCACGGATGCCTGCGGCACGAAGTGCTCCTGCCCGTCGCGGCGGGCAAGAGGTACTCCTCCTTCCACGACGACCTCAGGCCCACGGTGGGGGAACACCTCGGCTTCGCGGACCAGCGTGCCTTCGAGACCTTCCTCGAGACCATGGACGCCGACCCGGCCGCGAGCTCCGCCACCGCGCGCTACGAGGCGGAGTTCGGGGTGTACAACTGCGCCTTCACCCTGCTCACTCTGGACGCCTGACGGCGCCACGTCCGCCGCCTCGGAACCCACGATGCGGGGGGAAAAGGACATGAACCATGCCCGCGGTGGGCCGCTGCCTTGCTGCGACGCGCAACACCCGCGGACCTCGAGGCGATCTACCGCATCGAGATCGCGTGCTTCAAGGAGAGACGTTTCCGACGCGACCACGTGGACTGGATCCTCCGCAACGAGCGGGCCGTGACCCTCGTCGAGGACGACGGACAGGGAGTTGCGGGGGCCATCATGCTCCTGATGGAGGGGCAGGTCTGCCGCGTCCTCTCCGTGGCGACAATGCCCGAGCATCGCCGAAAACACCTGGGCACCGAGATGATGAAAGCGGCCGAGGACGAGGCACGCCGTCGGGGGTGCGCCCAGGTGCGGCTCGAGGTCAGCACTCGCAACTACGGTGCCATCGAATTCTACCGGGGACTGGGCTACAAGACCGACGGCGTGCTGTACGGCTACTACTCGTGGGGCGAGGACGCGTACAGCATGCTCCGCTCCGTGACGCCCGCGGAAGGGAGTCCGAGCGGACCCCATCGATGAGAAAATAAATAAACGATACAGAATAGAAATAGAGCGGGCACGGGCGAGAGGATCCGAGCCCTCCCTGCAAACGCTTAAGCCCAGGGGGACGTTGTGCGGCGGCCGCAGACCACCATGTTGCCCGTACCGACCAAGTTCTTCGTCACCTCCGGGAAAGCGGTGTCCAAGGTCTCCGACCTGAACGCCTTCGACGAGGCCCTCCAGAACGCGGGCCTGTCGGAACAGAACCTCGTCTCCGTCTCCTCCGTGCTGCCCGTGGGGCTCCCCCAGCCCCGCCAGAAGGACCTGCCCATGGGCGCGATCACGTTCTGCGTGCTCGCGCAGCAGCGGGGCGGCGAGGGCGAGACGATCTCCGCCGGCATCGCCTACGGCTTCCGCGACGACGACCGCGGCGGCTACGTCGCCGAGGGGCACATGCACGGCACGAAGAAGTCGCTCCAGGAGGTCCTGGAGTGGAAGATGGGGGAGATGGCGAAGCTCCGCGGCATCAAGTTCCGCCGGCTCGAGTACAAGATCGAGGAGCTCAACATCCCCATGGACCACTACGGCGCCTGCCTCGCCGCGGTCGTCTTCATGACCTGAGCCCATGTACGGCGTCGTCGTCTGCCCGCGGTGCCACAAGGCGAAAGGCGTCGACCTGAGGCAGAAGACGACGGCCTGCCCGTGCGGCTTCGAGATCCGCGTCACCCCGGCGAGGGTGAAGGCCCGCGCGGCCACGCCGCGGGAGCTCGCGCCCCTCGTGGGCCAGGTGAACGCCGAGCTCGCGGGCGGTACCCGGACGGTCCAGCAGGCCCTCGCGCCGCCCAAGCGCCCGAGGCCGCGGGAGGTCCATGCGCGCGTCATCGCGGCGGTGCCCAAGGCGGGCGACCGGACGACGCGGATCCGCGCCGCGGCGGCGGAGCTCACGAGCGAACTCGAGGTCTTCACCCGGGACGACTGGGCGCGGGTCCTCGAGGGACTCGGCATCCCGGACGCCGAGGCGGCCCTGGACGCCCTCCTCCGCGCGAACGCGGTGTTCGAGCCCAAGGAAGGGTTCTACCGGTCCGTGGACCTCAGACCCTAGCCTTGCGCGCCCTCCGCTTCTCCCGCCGCATCGCCTGGCGGATGTCGTCCGGGAGCGTCCCGGGCAGGAGGACCGTGTAGACGTAGTGGTACAGGATCCCGGCGAAGGCGAGGGACGTGACCACCGCGATGAGCTCCCACGGCTCGCCGGTCCCCGGGACGATAAACGCGAGGAGCATAAGGGTGTGGGCGAGCCGAACGAGGACCGCCTTCACGAAAGGCCAGATCGTCTCGCCGCGGGACGCCCCGAACCCGATGATAGCCCCCGTGTCGGCCTGGATGAGGTTCAGGCTCAGCGAGTACAGGGAGAAGAGGACGAGGTTCTCCGGCGTATAGAAGTCCGCAGCGCCCCCCGAGAGGTAGCGCAGGACCGTGGCCACCCCCAGCATGGCCGCGGTGCCGACGCCGACGGCGATGCCGTAGAACGTCGTGTCGAACCGCCCGCGGTACCGCTTGCGGTTCAGCCAGACCATCTTGAACGACTCCTCGAACATGAGGGAGGCCGCGAGCACGAAGATGATGCTCGCGACGTTGACCTCGATGAAGGCCGCGATGGCGCCGAACATCATGCCCACCGCGAAGCCGCCGAAAAGGCGGCGGTCGTCGAAGAGGCGGTACTGGGTGAACGGGACGTCGTAGCGCCGCATGGACCAGTACAGGATCCCCAGCGCGGGCGCCAGCCCGATGATCAGGGCGACGCTGAAGTCGAACTGGGCGGAGTACATCGGACGGCCGAAGAAGCGGCCCGCGCTACTTAAGCGGTCCGCCCTCGAGGGTTATCGCGCCTGACAACGAGGGGCGCGGCTTTATGGCCCTGGGGCCGGCATGGCCCGGCCGATGCCCGGGAAGACAGCCCGGGCCCTGTGCCCCGTCTGCCAGGAGCCGATGCCCCCGGACGAGACGGAGTGCGAGAACTGCGGGGCCTTCGTCATCGACGAGGCAGTCGTGCGCCTCTCGCGAGCCTTCGGCATCCCCCGAGAGAAGGCGCTCGCCCTGTTCGAGAAGGGCTTCCGCCACCCCAAGCAGCTCGGCGACCGCGACGTGGACGACGTCCTGAAGAAAGGGGAGAACGGGCTCCTGTTCCTCTGCACGAACTGCGGCGGCTTCGTCGCCACGGGCGACGCCAAGTGCCCGCGGTGCGGCGCGGAGTTCGAATCCGAGGAGGAACCCACCACGGCGGCGCCGGAAAAGGACATCCTGGATCTGGCGCTCTGCCCCATCTGCGGCGCGGACAACGACCCTTCCTGGAAAGAGTGCGAGATCTGCGGCGAGCCCCTCGGAGGCACGGAGGAACCGCCCGGCGCAGAACCGGTACCGCCTTCGGCGACCGCCGAGGAACGGGCCGCGACGGCGGAGGCGACCCGGCCCCCTCCCGAGACCCTAGGCCTCGATCACATTGATGACATCCTGAAGGATCTGGACCTCTCGGCGAACGCGCGGGCCCCGGCGAAGGTACGCCCCATCCAGCGGATCCCGAAGGCGACCCGCCGCACGCCGCGGGTGGCCGCTCCGCCAAAGCCCGTTGTCCCGAAGCGGGTGCCCGCCGCCCGGTCGACGGCCCCGAAGCCCGTCGTGAAGCCGGTCCCTCGGCCCAGGCCCATCCCCTCCCCGCGGCCGGCCGTGCGGCCGGCGCGGACCCCACCTGCCCCGCCGACGCGCAAACCGGCCCCGAGCCGGCCGCCCCGGCCCGTCGAAGCTCCACGGCGTGCGACCGCAGTCTCCACCCGGGCGGAGCGCCCGCGGGCCACCCCGCCCCTCGCCTTCCTCGGCGCCGTCATGGTGGCAGCGGCCGCCGCCCTCTACGCCTCGCAGGCACTGGGCGGGGGGGTCTTCGCCTGGGGCGTCGCAGGCGTCGTGCTCCTTCTCGCGTCCGTGATCTTCGGGATCACGCTGTCGCGGCACGAGGCGCACGTGGGCCGCACGGACGCGCTTCTCCTGGCCGGCGGCGCCGTCGTGAGCTCCGCTGCGCCCGCCCTCCACGCGACCTACGCCCCGATCGCCTCCCTGGCCGGCGCGGTGCTCTTCGCGCTCGCCACGCGGCGCCTCCTGGCCACGGGGGGACGCGACCTCCTGGTGGCAACCGCGGGCCTTCCCCTCGCCGCCTTCGGGGTCGTCGCGGCCCAGGGCCACAGCTTCGCGGCGTCGCCCGCCTGGGCCCTCGGCCTCGCGGCCGCGGCGCCTTGGCCCGCCGTCGTGGCAATCCAGAGTCTCCGCGATCGGCGCACGAGCGCCGCGGCCCACCGCGAAATCGCGAAGGCGGAGGGGGACATCGCCCGCCGCGACTACGCAGCGTCGGTGAAGGACTTCGACCGCGCAATCGCGCTGGAGGCGAAGGGCCGACCGAGCGAGGACCTGCCCTGGTACGGGAAGGGCGCGAGCCTCATCCTCCTGGGCCGGTACGACGAGGCGCTGCGGGCGATCGACAAGGCCCTGGACCTGAATCCCCGCAACGAGGTCGCGTGGCTCAACAAGGGGAACGCCCTCACGAAGATGGGGCGGCTCCTCGACGCGCTGCGCTGCTTCAACGCGGCGATCCAGGTCAACCCGGACTACGAGGTCGCCTGGAACAACAAGGGCAACACGCTCGCGCGCCTGGGGCACCTCGACGAGGCGCTCACGTGCTACGAGCGCGCCCTCGAGATCGACCCGGCCTACCGCGGCGCGTGGGTGAACAAGGGCTACGTCCTGACGAAGCTCGGACGCTACGACGAGGCCACGTCGTGCGCGGACCGCGTCCTGCGCCTGAACGAGCGGCCGCGGTCGCGCACCGCGTGACGAGTTCCGATTTCGACAGGTGTCCCATTCGGTTCATATGCCACGAAGGGTAAGGGGCACCTCAACCCAAGGAGGGCTTGGTGTGCAATCGATCGTGGACAAGGTGTCCCTCGACCGGCTGAAGGACCGCGAGCTCCAGGTGAGCTTCCTCTGCCCCTACTGCAAGTCGGCGCGGATCTCCCTGGGCACGAACCAGTCCCTCGACTCCTGGAACGGCGTGGACTGCCCGAAGTGCTCCGCGCACCTCCTCCTGGACAGCCTGAGCGTCGTCATGATCAAGGACGCCGTCGTGGCGCGGCCCGCGTGATCACTTCGGCCCGAGCATCAGCGCGGCGAAGACCCTCGCGTCGGCCACGAGGTTGTCGACCTTCGAGTACTCGTTGACCGTGTGGCCGACCTCCTCCGTCGTGGACCACACGACGCAGGGAAACTTCTTCTCCCGCAGGGGCGCCGCCACGGTGCCGCCGCCGATGCCGACGACCTTGCCGCGGAGGTTCCGCACCTTCTGGAGCGCGCGGAGGACCTCCAGGACGATGGGGGCGTCCGCGGGCGTGGGCGGGCTCGACTCCTCGTTGACGACGTCGACCTTGATCTGCACCCCGAAGGTCTGCCGCGTCTGCGCGGCGAGCTCCTCGACCGCGGCGAGGACCTCCTTCTTCGTGTAGGCGGGCAGGACGCGGCAGTCGAAGTAGAAGACGTCCTCGCCGGGGATCGTGTTCACGTTCGGGACGTTGGGCTCGCGCTTCGTGGGCTCGAACGTCGAGTTCCAGGGGCGGAACATCGGGTCCGTGGCGCGGAAGCGCCGCGGCAGGTTCGCGTCGAGGGCGGTCACCAGGAACGCGCCGGCGCGGGCGGCGTTCACGGCCTCGTTGGGCGTGCTCGCGTGGCCTTGCTTGCCCGTGACCGTGAACTTGAGCCAGAGGACGCTCTTCTCCGCGACCTCGACCGCGTCCCCCGCCGGGACGCCGTAGTCCGGGACGAGGAAGACGTCCTTGGACTCGAAGAGATCCTGTTTCGTGAGGTGCTTCAGGCCGTAGTCGCTCCCGGTCTCCTCGTCCGCGACGATCGCGAAGCCGAGGGCGCGGCCCGGCTTCTCCTTTGCCTTGAGGAGCGCCTGGTACGCCGAGAGGACGGAGACGAGGGCCTGGCCGTTGTCCTCCGTGCCGCGGCCGTAGAGCCTGCCGTCGACGAGCTTCGGGTCGAAGGGGTCGGTGCGCCAGCCCTTGAGGTCGCCCGGGGGCACGATGTCCATGTGGCAGAGGAACCAGAGGCGCGGGCCTTTGCCCACGCGGGCCACGAGGTTGGGCCGCTTGCCGCCGGGCACGCGCTCGTCCGGCGCGTCGAAGTGTTCGACCTTGAGGCCGAGCTCCTTCATCCACGCCTGGACGTGGGCCGCCTTCTTGCCTTCGCCCTCGCCGCCGTTCGTCGGGCCGATGGCGGGGATGCGGCAGAGGGCCGTCAGGGCGGCGACCATGTCGTTCCGCATCCGGTCCAGGCGGCCGAGGACGTCCTCGAGGGACATCGAACCCTCGCATCGACCCTCGTGCGATAAAGATTCCCTAAGGACTCGTCGAGGGCGGTTTGAGATCGAACTCGTTCCCGTCGGGATCGACGAACGCGCAGAGCCACTCGCCCCAGCCCATCTTCCGTGGCGCGGAGAGGAACCGAACCCCCAGGGCTCGCATCCGCTCGTAGTCTGCCTGGATGCCGTCGGTCAGGAAGGTGATTCCCGTGGGCCCCGGCTCCGTCTTGCCGCCGAGGACGCACAGATGGATGCGCGTACGGGGCCGGCACGGCCCCACCTCGACCCAGTGCCCCGGATGCTCCACCGTCCCCTGCACGGAAGGGTCAGGATTCGACTCCTCCGGGCCGATGTACGCGACCTCGAGCCCCAGGGCGTCGTGGTACCAGGCAATGGCCTTCGCTCCGTCGGAGACCACCACGGCCACCGTGTCGATTCCGGTGAGGGTCACGCTACCACCGGGCCCGGTATGGCGCCGACAGGGCATCAAGGGCCGGCCCGCGGCCTACCGCTCCGCCGCGCCGCGGCCGTACATCTTGGCGTACCACTCCATGACCTCGTGGTCCGAGATGCGGTCGACCTCCTCATGGACCGCGAGCTCGTTCTCCTCCTGCCACGCGTCCACGATCCGCCGCGCCTCGGGCTCGCCCTCGAACTCCGTGATTACGAACTCCGTCTTCCGCCGACGCGCCTTGAACGACGCGACCATCTCCGTGCCGTCGAAGACGACGTAGCAGTAGCCGGAATGGAAGCGGTTCACGATGTCCTGGCGGAGGTACAGGAAGAGATTGTCCATCGGCGTGAGGACGAACTTGCGGCGGAAGGTCATGCCCTCGACGCGGTCCACATCCTCCTTCAGAATCCAGTACACCGTGCGCTCGCCGCGGGCCAGGAACCCCTTCGTCAGCCAGCCCTCCCGCTCGAACTCCCGCAGGCGGGCGCGTGTCTCGCCCATGTTGAACTCGAACCGCGTGTACCCGGCGAGGGCCTCCGCCGAGGTCACGCCGAGGCTGCGGATGATTCGCCGCAGGACCTCCTTGCGCGCCTCCTCCCGCGTGACCTTCACGTCAGGCACGAGCCGGTATCGGTTGGCCGCGTCCCGCGTGGCGTAATTCCCCTGGTACAGTTTGCGCAGCGCCGCCGTGGTCGTGGGATAGCTGAGGTCGGAAAGGGCGAGGAGCCGCTGCCGGGAGATCGGCCCCTCCTCTTGGACAATCTTGAGGACATGCTTCTCGTCCTTGCCGAGGCGAGAGGCCTTCGCGGCCTTGTAGAGCTGCAGGTCCTCCTCGAGGAGATAGGACCAGTACTCGGGGATAGAGAGCCCCTTCGCGAGCAGCCCCTGGCGGTGCAGGCGCTCGAGGGGAGCGAAGTCCCTCACCCGAAGCCGGGCGGCGTAGTCGGAGCGCAGGCCGCCGAGGGCCTTCGCGGCCTCGAGGGCGTCGGCGAAGCGCCCGGACGGGGCGACCCCCTGCTTGTGGAAGGCGTAGGCGAGGAGGGCCTCCTTGGGGAAGTCCTGCGAGACGATCGGCCCGTGGGCGAGGAAGTCGCCGAGGCGCACGAACCCGGCCCTCGTCCATGGGGAAAGGTCCTCCGCGTCGGGCACGTCCTTCTGGAGGTACCGCGTGACGCGGAGCACGTCGACGCCGCGGAGCGCGTAGTACTCCATCATGCGCTTCAGGGCCCCGATCGCGGCCTCCAGCCTCTCCGGGGCCACGAGGTCCAGCTCGCGGACCTCGATGCAGCCGCTCATCTCCCAGACCTCCGCCATCCCGGCGAGGTCGCCGTCCTGGATGAGGGGGAAGAACCAGCCCTCCCCGTAGCGGCTCGCGACCTGGGCCCAGAGCGGCTGGGCCCACGGGTCCATGAGAGAGAGCACACGCATCGGGTCCTGGACGCCCGACGTCGGCGCGGCCCGGAGGGCGGGCAGTTCGTCCGAGAGGACGTACATCTCCGTCTCGCCCTTGCCCGCGATCAGGACGCGCGTCACGGCCCCGGCCTCCTCGAGGCGGTCCATGAGCATCTCGAGCTCGTCCCACTCGAACCGCGCCCACTCGCGGATCCCGGAGAAGGGCACGGGGCCGTACGCCGCGAGGAACGCCCGCACGAGCCTCTCCACCGCGTTCGGCACGGGCTCCTTGGGCCCGTCGAAGGCGACGTACAGGTTCCGTGCCGACCAGCCGTCCCCCTGGAACTTGCGGATCACGTAGACGTCGTAGTCGAGCTTGTCCAGGGCCTCCTTGACCTTCTCCTTCTCCTCGCGGACGCGGGACATGATCCCGTAGAGGTCGACGCCTTCCGTGGAGCGGATCGCGTCGAGGACCCTCTTCTCGAAGTCCGTGAGGGGCGAGCGCGGGAACGCGGACAGGAACAGGGGCACGTCCTTCGCGCGGACGTACCGCACGCGGCCGTTGAGGAACCGGCCCTCGAGAATGTCCCCGCCCTTCCGGCGTTCGAGCCAGTCTGCGTAGTCGAACGCGGACGTGTGGTTCCAGAGGTCCAGGATCATCCCGACCTCAAGGAAGCGGTCGAGGTAGTCGTCGATCGTCTTCAGGTCCGCGAACTGCTTCTTCAGGAGGTACGCCTTGTACTGCGCCTCCTCGAAGACCTCCCGCGTCTCCCCCTTGCGCTGGAGGTGCTGGAGGTCGCGGGTCATCAGGTACTGGAACTCCTTGTCCACGAGGAAGTGGCCCGACGTGACCACGCCCTCCGACTCGAGGTCGCGCAAGGTCTCCTCGACGAGGTCCGGCTCGAGGCCCATGGCCACCGCCAGTTCCTGCGCGGTCTGCGGCCCGTCCGCCTCGAGGCGCTTCTCCAGGAGCCGGTCGAGGCTCTCCTCGAACTTCGCGCGCTCGACGTCGCGCGCGGCGTACACGGTCTCCTCGACGCCCTTGCGGCCCACGACGTAGGCGCGCTCGAGCTTCCGCAGGGCCTCGTTCAGGTCGTCCTTCTCGAGCTTGGAGAGGCGCGCGAGGTCCTTGTGCGTCCGTGGCTTCTCCCGGATGAGCGTCAGCACCTTCTCCTCGGGCGGCCGCAGGCGCGAGCGCTGCGCGTACACCGCGGCGTACGTGGGCACGGCGTCCTTCGCCACCCAGTGCACGCCCTGCGGCGTCCACGCGCTCTCCACGAGGCCCTCGTCCATGAGCTGGCCCGACCACTTGCGGACGTCCGGGAAGGACGCGGTGGCGTGCTCGAGGACGTTGCGGCCCTTCTGCTGCAGCAGGTTGGCGTCGCCCACGCGGTCCAGGAACGAGAGGATGTCCTCCTTCCGCGCGATCTTCGGGAGCTTCTTGCGGAAGTACTCCTGGACCTCGGAGGGCTGGAACTGGATCGCGGAGATCTGGTCCGCGGGCATGACGCGCTCGAGGACCTTGCGGTGCAGCTGCCGCAGGAGCGCGGAGCGGTCCTCCATGAGGACGAGGTCCGAGACGCCTTGGAGGACGACGTTGTGCGCGAACGGCGACGGCAGGCCGCTGAAGTCGCTCACCTTGACCGCGATCGCCCCGTCCTCGATGCCCTTCAGGACCTCCCTCGCGTGGTCGAGGTCCATGACCTCGTGGAGGATCTCGCTGTAGGTCTCCTTGATCACGGGGAAGTCCTCGATCTCGTGCAGCCAGTCGAGGACCCTCTGGGACCGGAGCTGCTGGCGGCCGATGGAGACCTCGCGGCCCATGTAGTTCCGGAGGACCATGAAGGACCGCGTCGCACAGTGCCGGAAGCGCTGCTTGAACAGCTCCGTGTTCTTGATCGCGGCGCGCAGGAGGTCCTCCAGGTTCGCGCTCGAGACGAGCTTCACGAGCCCGTCCATCTCGATGCGCTTCGGGACCGTGAGCATGAAGTTGTCGTCCGTCACGCTCACGCGGACGTTCGAGTGCTCGCGCTCCGTGACCGCGAACGCGTAGGCGCGGCTCAGGGCGTCGTTCACCCGGCGCCCGAAGGGGAAGTGGAAGACGATGTTCCGGTTGCCCTTCTCGTCGATGAAGCCCTCCAGGAGCACCTGGCTGTCCGTCGGGAGGTCCTGGATGAGCGCGCGCTGCTCCTGGATGTAGGAGACGAGGGAGTTCGCGGAGCCCTCGTCCACGTGGTACGCCTCGACGAGCCAGTCCCGCGCGGCCCTCTCGCAGTCCTTGTCGATCTGGGCGGCCAGGTCCCTCCGGAACCGCCCCACCTCCACGGAGAGGTCGAAGGACCGCGGGAGCATCTCGCCCGTCCACGAGGGCACGGTGGGCCGCTTCCCCGAAGCGTCCTTCACGTACACGGAGGTGCTGCGGGCCCGGGCGAACTGGTACGTGCGGCCGCCGAGGACGAAGACGTCCCCGGGGCTGAGGTACTCCACGAACTTCTCGCTCAGCTCCCCGAGCGGCGTGCCCCGCTCCGAGTAGACGTGGTAGGTCCCCTCCTCGGGGATCGTCCCCACGTTCGTGTAGTAGATCATCCGGGTGCCCTTCTTCTTCCCGAAGCGGCCCTCGGCCTCGTCGAACCAGATCTTCGCGAAGACCTTGATGTCCGGGTTCCGCGACGACAGGTAGTCGATCACCGCGAGGAAGTCCTTCTTGGGGAGATCGTGGAAGGCGTACGACCGCCGGACGAGGGCGAGGGCGTCGTCCAGGGACCAGCGCTGCTCGAGGGACATGGCCACGAGCACCTGGGCGAGGACATCGAGGGAGTTCGTCGGGATGTCCACGCGGTCGATGCGGCCGTCGTATGCGGCCTTCGCCAGCGTGGCGCACTCCATGAGGTCCCAGGGCTCGAACGCGATCATGCGGCCCATGGCCGTCTCGCCGTACGTGTGGCCGGCGCGGCCGACCCGCTGCAGGCCCTTCGCGACGCTCTTCGGCGAACCGATCTGGACGACCAGGTCGATGAAGCCGATGTCGATGCCGAGTTCCAGGGAGGTCGAGGACACCGCGGCCTTGAGCTCCCCTGCCTTCAGTTTCTGCTCGACGTCGAGGCGCGTGACCTTGGACAGGGAGCCGTGGTGGGCCTCCAGGTCCTCCACACCGCGCTCCTTGAGCTTGAACGACACATGCTCCG
>JAJYKG010000294.1 GCA_021788795.1 Thermoplasmata archaeon
TAGATGCGGCCCGCTCCCCCCGTGGCCAGAATCCCCGCCTTCGCCCGGACGACGACCATGTTGCCCGTCTGGAGCTCGATCGCGGTGACCCCGGCGAAGCGACCGCCCTCCTTGAGGACGGACGTCGCGAACCACTCGTGGTGGACGTGGATGTTCGGGAAGGCCTGGACGGCGCCGTAGAGAGTCTGCATCTCGAGGAAGCCGACCTTGTCCGCGGCGAACGTCGCACGTGGGAACTCGTGCCCGCCGAACGGTCGCTGGGCGATCCGGCCGTCCGCCCTGCGCGACCAGGGCATCCCCCACCGCTCCAGGAGCCGCAACTCCTCCGGTGCGGCATGTACGAACATCTCGACGGCGTCCTGGTCTGCGAGGAAATCGGCCCCCTTGACCGTGTCCCACATGTGCGACTCGAAGGAGTCGCCCTCGTCCGGATAGAGGACGGCGGCGGTGCCGCCCTCGGCCCCGACGCTGTGGGACCGCATCGCCTGGGTCTTCGTCACAATCCCGACGTCGAGCCGTCCGTGGCTCACCCGGGAGGCCTCGAGAGCGGCCCTCAGGCCCGCCAGTCCCGAGCCTATGACGATGATGTCATGCTCAACTCGTTCCATCGGCTCCCAACGCCAACACCGAGCCCGTTGACCTAGAGTCCGCCGTCCATGAAATGAATGCTACCCTTGAAGAGAATATACATGAGTATTATTCTGGGTCCCCGGACCGAACCAGTCTAAATTAGGCGTTCCTAACCGGGGAGAGAGGGCCGGAGCAAGCCCTTAAGTGGATTCCCCGCGATGGTCCGGCCGGCGGTCCGCTGACGCTGTTCTACTACGACCAGGAGACCACGGGCGACGACCCGCAGCAGGACCGGATCGTGACCGTCCAGCTCCGCCCGCTCGGGGACGACCTGCAGCCGACGGGCCCCCTGCAGATCATGGCGGAGTGGGAGTGGGGAGAGAAGCAGATCATCCAGATGGCCCTGGAGAAGGGGATCCTCCAGCCCAACTGGGACTTCGTGCCCGTCGGGAACCGGCTGCGGTTCGACCTGACCTTCCTGGTCGAGCGGGCGACGAAGTGGGACTTAATCAAGTGGGACGCGGCCACCCTGAAGTACTACTGGTTCACGAAGCCCATCCTCGACCTGCAGCCCATCCTCATCCTGATGAACCGCGGGAAGTTCGCGGGCTCGAGCCTGCATGCGTTCGCCGAGAAGGACCCGGGCGCGCGGGTCCCCGCCCTCTACCGCAAGGGCGCCTACAAGGAAATCATCGACTACGTGGCGAAGGAGCACGAGGCGGCCCTCGACCTCCTGCGCGAGGCAGCGAAGATCCTCGGCGACCTGGGCGACGCGCGGCGACGGGCACCGCGGTGACGGGCGAAGGCTCAAGCCCGGGAGGGCGTATGCCGCCGCGGGGCCGAGGATGGACTTCGAGCTGACCCAAGAGCAGGAGATGATCCGCGCCACCGTCCGGGACTTCGCGGAGAAGGAAATCCGGCCCGTGGCGGCGTACCACGACCAGACGGGCGAATTCCCTTCCAAGACGGTCGCGAAGATGGGCTCCCTGGGCCTCATGGGCATGCTCATCCCGACGGAGTACGAGGGCGCCGGCCTGGACACGATCTCCTTCGCGCTCGCCCTCGAGGAGGTCGCCCGGATCTGCGGCTCCCACGCGCTCATCATGTCCGCGCACAACACACTGGGCATGGGGAACATCTGGCTCACCGGGACCGAGGAGCAGAAGAAGCGCTACATTCCCGACCTCGCCAGCGGGCGGAAGCTGGCCGCGTGGGCACTCACGGAGCCGGCGAGCGGCTCCGACGCCGCGGCGATGCGGACGACCGCGACGAAGACCGCGAACGGTTGGGTCCTGAACGGGGCGAAGAACTTCTGCACGAACGCGCCCGTCGCGAGCACGTTCGTGATCATGGCCGTTACGGACCCGACGAAGGGCAACAAGGGGATCAGCGCGTTCATCGTCGAGCGGAGCAACCCGGGCCTCAAGGTCGGCAAAATGGAGGACAAGCTCGGCGTGCGGGCGAGCGGGACCGCGCAGGTCCTCCTCAACGACTGCGAGGTCCCGCGGGACGCGCTCCTCGGCGAGGAGCACCGCGGCTTCGTGAACGCCCTCCGAATCCTGGACAACGGGCGCATCGGCATCGGCGCCATGGCGGTCGGCCTCGCCCAGGGGGCGCTGGAGGAGGCGGTGAAGTACGCGAAGTCGCGCAAGGTGTTCGGTGCGGCGCTCGCCAAGCAGCAGGCCGTACAATTTCAGCTCGCGGAACTGCACACCGACTGCGAGCTGGTGCGCCATTTCATTTTCTATACGGCGTGGCGCATGGACCGCAAGGATCCTCTCGAAGTGAGCGATCTCGTCTCGATGTGCAACTTTCGGGCAAACCGCCTGGTGTGCGAGGCGGCGGATCGGGCGATGCAGGTTCATGGCGGAATGGGATACACACGCGCCCTACCGTTCGAGCACATCTATCGGCATCACCGCCGTTACCGTATTACCGAAGGCTCGGAAGAGATCCAGATCCGGCGCGTCGCGCAGTACCTGTTTGAATTTGGGCGGAGAGCGCGCGGTGCCTGAGGCGGCGCAGGTGCCAGGCAGGGAACCTGTCGAGGCGGCGGGCCTGCCCGATGGTCCCCTCGCGGGGCTATTGCGGGAACGCCTTCCACAGGCTCGCGGAGAGCTGGTGATCGAGCGAGCAAGCGGCGGCCTATCCAACCCCACATTCTTCGTCACTTGCGGGGACTG
>JAJYKG010000295.1 GCA_021788795.1 Thermoplasmata archaeon
CATCGTCCAGCGGATCGTGAACGCCTGGCCGCCCTGGACGTTCTGGCCCGTGGTGGGTGCGGTGATCGTCACGGACGGGGCCGTGGTGGGGGGAAGCCCGGGCTCCGGGGCGAGCCGGAAGGCTCCCGGCGCGGGCGCGGCGGAGCAGAACGAGGTGCGCTCGAGGATCTGCCCCGGGCCGGGCGCGGGCGCATTCCCTAGGATCGTGTGCCCGGGCTGCCAGTCCAGCGTGCCGTTCGCGGTGGCATTGTACTCGAGGCGGTCGATCACGATGTCCCGCCCCCCCGCGGACGCTGCGGCACCGCCGGGGTTGCGGTACACGAGTTTGAGCGCGTCCCCCGTCGGGATGAGGGAGAAGGGAGACGTCAGGTTCACCCGAGCCTCGGAGCCGCCCGCGATCGTGCCGTTCAGGGTGAAGTTGCCCCCGTAGTAGCTCCCGGGCGCGTCCAGCTGGAGGTAATAGTCCGCGAGGGAGAGGCCCGCACCGGTCGGGTTGCACAGGAAGACGTACTGCGGCCCGCCGCGGGCCGGCTGCGTCACGATCCCCTGGATGCGGAGCGCGGCGGGCGTCGTCGCTGCGCTCCCGAGCCGGAGGTCCTGGGCCACCGTGCGGTCCGGATACCAGGCCACGGCCTGCTGGAAGTAGTCCACGGAGAGTGCGAACGGTCCCGCGGCGTACAGGACCGCCTCGCCCAGGTTCGCCCCTGTCTTGATGGGGGACGCCTCCGGCGTCGTGGCGTTGAGGACGAGGTTGCCGGCGGTGGCCACGGAGAAGTCCCCGGCCGCGTCCAGGACCTTGGTGTCGTTGGAGTAGTCCACGCCGTCGAGGAAGGTGCGGATGAGTGTGCCCGCGGGAAGCGGAGTTCCCGCGGCGTCCGTCGCCACACCCTGAGTCGTCATGGGAATCGGCGGCGGGGCCCGGGCGACCTGGGCCGCGAGGCTGATGGACATCAAGAAGGCCGCGAGGAGGAGGAGCGCGAGGCGCCCCGCCGGGGTCGTCGCGGCGCGCCTCCGTCTCCGCGCGTCGCCCACCGGCGCGCTCCAGTCGCTCGCGGTTACTTATATCCATCGACCCTCCGTCCCTCGCGTCGTCTCGCGCCGCCTGCCGGGAAGGTTTTTAGGGAGTCGCGGCCATCGACGGCCTCCCGAGGTCGCGCCATGGCCGAGATCGTCGAGTGCGTCCCGAACTTCTCCGAGGGCCGGCGCCCCGAGGTGGTCCGCGCGATCGCGGCGGCGATCGCGTCCGTCCCGGGCGCGAAGGTCCTGGACCAGGAAATGGACGCGGACCACAACCGCTCGGTGATCACCTTCATCGGCGACCGCAAGTCCGTGGCGGAGGGCGCCCTCGCCGGGGCGCGGAAGGCGGTCGAGCTCATCGACATGAACCAGCACCATGGGGAGCATCCGCGCATCGGCGCCCTCGACGTCCTCCCGTTCGTGCCGGTGTCCGGGATCACGATGGACGGCTGCGTGGAGCTCGCGCGCTCCGTCGGGCGGAGGATCGCGGACGAACTCGGCGTCCCGGTGTACCTGTACGAAGCGGCGGCGACGCGGCCCGACCGCAAGGACCTGCCGAACCTCCGGCGCGGCGAGTACGAGGGGCTCAAGGAGGCCATCGGCACGGACCCGGACCGGAGGCCGGATTTCGGTCCGGCGAAGATGCATCCCACTGCCGGGGCGACCGTGGTCGGTGCGCGCCCGATCCTGATCGCGTGGAACGTGAACCTCGCCACGAAGGACGTCCGCGTCGCGAAGCGGATCGCGAAGGCGGTCCGGGAGAGCAGCGGCGGACTCCCGGCGGTCCGGGCCAAGGGTTTCGAGCTGGCGGACCGCGGTCTCGTGCAGGTCTCCATGAACATGATCGACTACCACCGGACCTCCCTGCTGCGCGTCTTCGAGGAGATCCGGAAGCTCGCCGACGCGGAAGGCGTCGCGGTCGCGGAGAGCGAGATCGTCGGCCTCGTGCCCCTCGAGCCGCTGGTGGAGGCCGCAGCCTCGCGGCTCAAGCTCGCGAACTTCAGTCGGACCCAGATCCTGGAGACGCGCCTATGGGAATGAAGGACCAGACCGTGGAGGCTTACCTGGCGTCCGTCGCGGCCGCGACCCCGACCCCGGGAGGAGGGAGCGTGTCCGCCTTGGTCGGGGCGCTCTCCGTGGCCCTGAGCCGGATGGTCGGTGGGCTCGCCCGCGACAAGAAGGGATACGAGGCGAGCCAGGAGGCGCTCGCGGGCCTCGAGGCCCGCGCCCAGGCGCTCGAGCACCGGTTCGTCGCCCTGGCCGACGAGGACTCCGCCGCGTACGAGGGCGTGATGCGGGCCATGCGGCTCCCGAAGTCCACGGACGCGGAGCGGGCCGCGCGGGTCGCGGCGCTCCAGGAAGCGTACCGCCGGGCGACCGAGGTCCCGCTCGAGACAGTGGAGCGCTGCGTGGAGGCCCTCGAGCTCGCCCGTCTCGCGGCCGAGAAGGGGAACCGCGGGGCGAGCACGGACTGCGGCGTCGCGGTCCTCCTCGCGGAGGCCGCCTTCCGGGGGGCGGGCCTCAACGTCCGCGTGAACCTCGCGAGCCTGAAGGACGAGGCGTTCCGTGCCGCGGCGGAGGCCCGGCTCGAGGCCTCCCTGGTGAGGGCGCAGGCGGTCGGGCACGAGACGATGGCCCTCGTCGAGGGCCGCCTCTGAGAGGACGGTCCGGCCCTCGCGGGCTCGCCTCCTCTCCCTCTTCCTCGGGTCCCCTCAGCGAGGACGCCAT
>JAJYKG010000296.1 GCA_021788795.1 Thermoplasmata archaeon
AACAAGACCACGTTCGAGATCGTCTTCGTGTTCATCCTGCTCGGGTTCGGCCTGCTCATGCTCCGTGACTGGCTCCGCAACACCCGTCTGGTCGATGAGAACGACGATTCCAAGCGGACGCCGCGGCGGGTCGCCGGGACGACCGCGACCATGGTGGGCTCCGGCTTCCTGTCCGGCCTCGCCGGCGTGGGCGGCGGCCTCCTGAACGTCCCGCTCATGATCTTCCTGCTGGGCCGAAAGGCGCGAGTGGCCATCGGCACCTCCTCCTTCCTCATCGTCCCCACCGCGGCCCTGGGCTTCTGCCTCTACGTCCTTGGCCGGTCCCTTGGGTCCTCTGTCTTCACCTGGCCAGACCAGTTCATCCTGATCCCGCTCCTCATGCCCTTCGTCTTCGTCGGCGCCCTCCTCGGCTCCCGGATCGGGCTGGCGAAGCTCAAGTCCCGTTCCGTCTCCCTGATCTTCGTCCTCGTGGTCTTCGTCGCGGCGACACAGCTGGCCCTGCAAACCCTGGGTGTTCTCTGACACCGCGGACGGCCTTTCCCACCGATTCTTTTTATGGGCGACCGGCTTGGCCGCCCGCCATGGACCTGACCCTGACCATCCTCGCGCCGCTGATTCTGCTCCTGTTCGGGGTCGCGTTTATCTACTCGAACCTGGGCCTGGGAGGCGGCCTCTTGTTTGTCCCCATCCTCCTCGGCTTCGGCGTCGGGGACAGCCAGATTGTCGCGCCCATCTCCCTCACGCTGACGGTGATGACCGCGGCCTCGAGCACGATCAACCACCACCGGAAGGGGTACGTGGACCTGCGGATCGGCCGCAGTCTCGTGGTCGGCGCGTTGGCAGGCGCCGTCCTCGGTGCCTACCTGCACCTCGCGTTCCTCACCGAGGACGAGTTCAAGGTGTTCTTCATCTCCCTCCTCGTCGTGTTCGGCGCGCTCATGCTCCGTGATTGGGTCAAGCATCCCAAGACCGTCGACGTGGATGACGCGGCAAAGCTCAACCCCACGCGGCTCGCGGAGACCACCGCGGCCATGATGGGCTCCGGCTTCCTGTCCGGCCTCGCCGGCGTGGGCGGCGGCCTCCTGAACGTCCCCCTCATCCGCTATCTCCTGGGTCGGAAGACGCGGACCGCCATGGGGACGTCCTCCCTGCTGATCATGCCCACTGCGGCCTTCGGCTTCTGCCTCTACCTCGTCGGGCTGTCGCTGGGCCCGAGCGGGTTCACCATCCCGCCGGCCTTCGTCCTCATCCCGCTCCTCATGCCCTTCGTCTTCGTCGGCGCCTTCCTGGGCTCTCGCATCGGGCTCGCGAAGCTCAAGACGCGCTCGGTCGCCCTCATCTTCATCCTCGTCCTCTTCGTCGCGGCCGCCCAGCTCGGTCTCGAGATCGCGGGCGTGCTGTAGCGGCTGTCCAGCCCCGCGGGGCCTCCTTACAAAAGTGCCATATATCCGTCCATGGGTTGCGCGCGCCGTCGAAGCCAGGGATGGGATGGGCCGGGCGAACGGTTCGCGCTGGTTCTACAGCTACCTACCGCAAGGCATCGCGGGCGGAGCGACATCGCCCCTCATCCCGCTCTTCGCCTACGCCCTGGGGGCGAGCCTCGGGGACGTCGGCATCATCGCCGCGGCCACGAGCGTGGCCTCCGTCCCGGCGTTCATGCTCTGGGGCTCCCTTTCGGACCGCCTCAAGACGCGGAAGGCATTCCTCATCCTCGGGTTCCTCGGGACCGCGGTGAGCTTCTTCGCGATGGGGATCTGCTTCGACCTCCCCGAGTTCTACCTGGCGAACCTCCTCATCGGCTTCCTCGGGGCCGCGAGCGCGCCCGTGGGCGCGGTCCTCGTCATGGAGACGACGGAGCGGGAGAAATGGCCAGGCCGGCTCGCCTTCATGAGCCAGCTCACCGGGATGGGCTACATCGCCGGCCTGAGCATCGGGGCCGTGTGGCTCGCGATCGGCCCGACGATCCTGGACACGATGAGCGCGATGCGCGGCCTCTTCATCATCGGGGCCGCCCTCGGCCTCCTCTCCGGCCTCCTCGCGGGGATGTGGCTCCAGGAGCCCCGGGAGCATCTGGAGCGGCGGTCGATCCACCTCGTGGACAACCTGTTCCGCGTCGAGCGCGTGAAGTTCCTCCCGATGCGGATGCTCCACTACCTGGACTTCCGCAACCGGAAGGGCTCCAAGCTGTCGCCTCCCCTGCGGTCCTACCTGGTGACCGTGTTCCTCCTCTTCTCCGGCTTCACCGCGTTCTACGGCTTCTTCCCGATCCTCCTGGAGGAGGTGTACGGCCTCTCCGAGTCCGCGGTGTTCGCGGTGTACATCGCGAGCCAGGTGGCCTCGGTGGCCGCCTACCTGCGCGTGGGTCAATGGGTCCGGGACCGCGGCGGCCGGCGCACCCAGCTGTACGCGTCCCTGGGCCGGACGGCGCTCTTCCCCTCGTTCCTTCTCTTTCTGCTCGTCCCCCTCTCGCCCGCCGCGGTCCTCGCGGGCATCCTGCTCCTCCACGCCGGCGTGGGGCTGTGCTGGGCCCTGATCAACGTCTCCGGTTCGACCCTCGTGTCCGACCTCGCCCCCGAGGACGCCCGCGCGGAGGCCATGGGCGCCTACAACGCGGTCCAAGGGTTCGGGTCCATCGTGGGCCCTCTCCTGGGCGGGTTCACCGCCGAGTTCTACGGCTACCCCGCGGGCATCGGGGTGAGCGTGGCCTTCATCCTGGCGGGGGCCGCCCTCCT
>JAJYKG010000297.1 GCA_021788795.1 Thermoplasmata archaeon
CACCCGGGGCGCGCGGCCGGCCCGGAGCCCGGGCTTCCCCCCACCACGGCCCCGTCCGTGACGATCACCGCACCCACCACGGGCCAGAACGTCCAGGGCGGCCAGGCGTTCACGATCCTCTGGACGATGTCGGACCCCGTCTTCATCCCGGACTACCTCCGCGTCTGGGTGAACGTCACCTACCAAGGGACCACGAGGACCCTCCTGGACGGAACCGCGGGCGCCACGTCGGCGGCCTGGGACGTACCGGACGTGGACGCGCCCGGCGCCTCCGTCCACGTGAGCGCGGTCAATCCGTTCGGCGCCGGAGCCAACGCGACGACTTCGTTCCACATCGTGCCCTCGACGCCCTACTCGGCGTACATCGCGATCCTCGTCATCGTCGTGATCGCGGTGTTCATCCTGATCGCCTACTACTACGTCCACCGCACGTCCGGCCCGCCGCCGGGAACGCCGCCGGCCGCGGGACCCCCTGCGGCCCCTCCACCGGTCGAAGCCGCCCAGGCGCCTCCGGGGACGCAGGGACCGGGGACGAAGGTCTGCCCCACGTGCGGGACCACGGTCCGCGAGTCGGACGGATCGTGCTTCTACTGCGGCCACCCGTTCGCGCCCCCTCCCCCGTGAGGGACGGGGTCGCCCCGTGGTGCGGCCGACACCGCAAGGGACTTATCCGAGCCCCTCCTTGGCCGACTCCAACCCATGCGCAAGGAAGAGGAATTCTCGGACTGGTACAACGAAGCCGTCGAGAAGGCGGAGCTCAGCGACAAGCGCTACCCGATCAAGGGGATGAACGTCTGGCGGCCCTACGGCTGGTCCATCATGCGGCTCATCGACCAGGCGATGCGCGAGGAGTTCGACGCCACCGGGCACGGCGAGGTGAGCTTCCCCGTCCTCATCCCGGAGACGGAGTTCGCGAAGGAGGCGGAGCACGTCAAGGGATTCGAGGGCGACGTGTTCTGGGTCACCCGCGGCGGCTTCAACGCGCTCGACGTGAAGCTCGTCCTCCGCCCGACGTCGGAGACGGCGATGTACCCGATGTTCAAGCTGTGGATCCGCAGCCACGCCGACCTGCCCCTCAAGGTCTACCAGATCGTCCCCGTCTTCCGCTACGAGACGAAGATGACGCGGACGTTCATGCGGGTCCGGGAGATCCACTTCTTCGAGAGCCACACGGCCCACGCGTCCTTCGAGGACGCGGAGCAGCAGATCCGCGAGGACCTCCAGATCAACGAGCGCCTGATGCGCCTCCTCGCCCTCCCGTACCGCATCCACCGCCGCCCGGACTGGGACAAGTTCCCCGGGGCCCACTACAGCCTCGCGTGCGACACCTTGCTGCCGTCGGGCCGAGTCCTCCAGGTCGGCACGTTCCATCAGTACCGCGACAACTTCGCCAAGGTCTACGACGTCCAGTACGAGGACGAGAAAGGCGAGCACCACTTCGTCCACCAGACGACGGACGGGATGAGCGAGCGCATCCTCGGCGCGATCGTCGCCATCCACGGGGACGAGAAGGGGATCGTCCTGCCGCCCGCGGTCGCGCCGGTCCAGGCGGTCATCGTGCCCATCCTCGAGAAGGGGCGCCAGGAGGAGATCCTCCAGGAGGCGCAGAAGCTCTTCCTCGAGCTCCGCGAACGGATGCGCGTGAAGCTGGACGACCGGGACCTGCGGCCGGGGGAGAAGTTCTTCGCCTGGGAGGCCCGCGGCGTGCCCGTGCGCGTCGAGCTGGGACCGAGGGATCTCGCGAAGCACGCCGTGACCGTGGTCCGCCGCGACAACGGCCAGAAGCGCGAGCTGCCGCGGGACGGCCTGCCGGACCGCCTGCGCTCCGTCCTCGAGCTCATGCAGATCGACATGTGGGAGCGCGCGGACAAGCTGCTCCGCGAGAACACCTCCTCCGTGGACAGGCTGGAGGACGCGAAGGACGGGATCAACCGGCTGGGCTGGTGCGGCGACGAGGCCTGCGGCAAGGCCATCGGCGACCGCACGGGCATGAACGTCCTCGGGACGCCGTTCTATCCGGAGGAGTTCGACGGCAAGTGCGTCGTCTGCGGCAAGCCGACGAAACAGGTCGTGTACGCCGCGAAGGCGTACTGAGCCCGGGCCGGATTCGGAACGACGCCGCTAAGCTGCGTCCCACCGCTGACCGTCCCGAGGGACTTGCTTGTCACTACCGCCGCAGCCGACGCTCCCGATCCCAGACCCGTTCCTGACCCGACGGACCGAAGCCCGGGAGCTCTTGAAACGTCTCGCCCGGACCGACCCGATGAAAGCCTGGGAGCTCGGAATCCAGTACCGGGCCACCCAGAACCTCGAGGACCTCACCGCCCGGGTGGGCGTCCTCGCGGTCCTCATGCTCGTCACGATCGGGCTCGTGGGGCTCATCCTGGTCCGCATCCAGGCGGACCGGCACAGGGACCCCGAAGGGGCGCAACTCAGTCCTTGTAGAGGAGCATCCCGACGATCCCGAAGCCCAGCAGCACCACGGTGACCGCGTACGCGCCGATCCACGGAGCGTCGAAGAGGTTCCAGGCGCCGTAGTAGAGGCCCCAGATGAGGTAGAAACAGATCCCCGCGACGAAGAGGATCAGGTAGAAGGTGAAGGCGACCCGCCTGGGGAATTCGACCTCGGCCACGGAGGGAGCCAAAGGAGGGGCGGGTAAAAGCTTTTGCGTCGCCATCCAGCGTGTAATATCCCGGAACAACTTCCT
>JAJYKG010000031.1 GCA_021788795.1 Thermoplasmata archaeon
CGCGCGAAGCTGCGGGCCCGGAACAAAGTCGCCAGGAAAGGGCGCCGCTAGGCGTCCGCGGCCGCAGCGTCCAGGGACGCCTTACGCTGGAGGAGGACCTCGAGGTCCGCGGGGTACCGCGCCCTGCGCTTCCCCGCGAGGAGTTCCCGCTGGGCCTCGGCGATCCGGGGCGGGAGGTCGCTCCACACGGACCGCAGACACGCGTCGAGCTTCCGCTCCGCCGCGACCACCGTGTCGCCGACCACGGAGAGGTCGAGGCCGCGCACGGGGCCGTAGTACGCGTACACGTGCAGGTTTCCCTTGAAGAAGCACGCGCTGTACGGGAGCAGCTGGGCGCCCGCGTGCTCTGCGACCTTGGCGAACCGGGCCACCTCCTCCGGCGTCACGCTCGCGGGCGCGACGATCTCCGTGAGGAGCTCCACGGTCGAGACGTAGGACGCCTCCTTGCGGTGCGTGTCGAAGATGAGCGGCAGCCCGTCCACGACCAAGGTGCCGTACGAGGTCTCCTGCGTCTCCGCGTCGAACACGGTCAGGCCGTGGTCCTCCGGCGCGAGCCGCTGCAGCCGCAGGAAGTCGTCCCGCTCCGCGGACATCGGACTCCGACCGGCGGCCTCGTATTTGACGCTGTCCCGTTCCCGCCCGCCGCGCCGGCCCGATACCAACCGCAACCTTATAGACGGCCGCAAGTTTGGGGACGCCGAACCGGGGCGGTGTGATGGCCGACGGATCTGTTATCCAGGAGAAAGCTCTCAGGACGTTCTGCGAGACGGTGCTCACGAAGCTCGGGGTGCCGCCGCAGGACGCGTACGTGACCACGGACGTCCTCGTGCTCGCGGACCTCCGGGGGATCGGCTCGCACGGCGTCGCGCGCCTCCAGCGCTACGTGACGGGCCTGAAGGAAGGCTACATCAAGCCCACGGACCACAGCACGATCGTCCGCGAGACGAAGGCGACGGCCCTCTTCGACGGCGGCCAGAGCCTCGGGCAGGTCGTCGGCAAGAAGGCCATGGAGCTCGCGATCAAGAAGGCGAAGGAGACCGCGGTGGGCGTCGTCACCGTCCGCAACTCGAACCACTACGGCATCGCCGGGTACTACGCGCTCATGGCCCTCGACCATGACCTCATCGGCATGAGCATGACCAACGCGGCGCCGCTCGTCGTGCCCACGTTCGGCCGCACCGCGATCCTCGGGACGAACCCCATCGCGATCACCGCGCCCACGTCCAAGGAGACCCCGTTCGTCTTCGACATGGCCACCGCCACCGTGCCGCGGGGCAAGGTCGAGGTCTACAACCGCCAGGGCAAGGCCATGCCCAAGGGCTACGCGGTCGACGAGACCGGGGCCGACAGCACGGACCCGGCGCGCGTCCTGAACGCCCTCGCGAAGCGCCTCGGCGGCGGCCTCCTGCCCCTGGGCGGCGCGGGCGAGGAGTTCGGCGGGCACAAGGGCTACGGCCTCGCGCTCATGGTCGACGTCCTCAGCGGCGTCCTGCCCGGGGCCGCGACCGGCCTCCAGGTGTACGGGGACGAGAAGCGCCCCGACGTGGGACACTTCTTCCTGGCGATCGACCCCGCGGCCTTCCGGCCGCTGGACGAGTTCAAGTCGGACATGGACCGCATCGCCCGGGAGCTCAAGGACAGCCCGAAGGCCGCGGGCCAGGAGCGCATCTACGTCGCCGGCGAGAAGAGCTTCGCGCGGATGGCGAAGTACCGCACGGAGGGCATCCCCCTCGGCCCGAAGGTCGTGGAGAACCTGCAGCAGATCGGCGCGGAGCTCGGCGTGGCGTGGCCGGGCGCGTAGGAGTCTACGCAGGCCTAATAAGCCGCGCTTGGTTGGCGCTAACCGCAGGTTCGTCATGGACGAGTGGGACGTCGCCATCGTCGGGGGCGGAATCCTCGGCACCAACGTGGCCTACTGGCTCGCCTCCCGCTACGACGGTCGCTTCGCCGTCCTCGAGAAGGAACCGAGCGTGGCGGAGCACGCGAGCCGGCGGAACACCGGCGTCGTCCATCGGCCGTTCTACCTGCACCCCGAGAACGCGAAGGTCTTCGCGCGCGCCGCGGGGGTCTCGTACCACCTCTGGAAGGCGTACGCGGCGAAGAAGGGCCTGCCGTGGGCCCCCGTCGGGACCTACGAGGTCGCCCTGGAGGACGACCAGGTCGACACCCTCCACAAGTACGTCGGATACGCGGCCGAGAACGGGATGGAACCCTCGGAGATCGAGTTCGTGGACCCGAGCGAGATGAGGCGACGCGAGCCGAACGTCCGGTGCGAGGGCGCCGTGTTCTCGAAGACGGACACGGCCGTGGACTACCAGGCCTTCACGCAGGCCGTGAAGGCGGACGCGGAGGCCCTCGGGGTCCGCTTCCTCACCGGCGTCGACGCGACGGGCGTCACCGCGACGGACTCGGGCGTCGCGATCGCCGTGGGCGGCGGGCGGGAGCCCGTGCGGGCCCGCTACCTCATCGGCTGCGCGGGCGGGAGCGCCATCGACCTCGCCCACGCCATGGGCGTCGCGCAGGAGTACACGGACCTGCACTTCCGCGGGGAGTACTGGACCATCGACCGCGAGGCCGCGCGTCTCGCGACGCACAACGTCTACTCCGTGCCGCGGCACACGGACCTCCCCTTCCTCGACCCCCACTGGGTCGTGCGCGCCACGGGCCGCCGGGAGATCGGGCCGAACGCGGTGCCCGTCTCCGGGCCGGCGTCCTACCACGGACTCGTCCGCCCCCTGGAGCCATGGGTCGCGAAGTTCTTCGAGCCGCCGGTCTACAACAAGCTCCGCCTCATGATGGACAAGGACTTCCTGAGCCTCGCCGTCCAGGAGATGTGGTCCTCCCTCTCGAAGGCCGCCATGCTCCAGCGCGTGCAGCGCTTCCTGCCCGCGCTGCGGCTGCAGCACCTCGTCTCCCCCGGGACGGCGGGCATCCGCACCCCCGTCGTCAACGCCCACGGGCGCATCGTGAAGGAGGCCATCGAGGTGCCCGGGCCGCACTCCTACCACATCCTGAACTACAACTCGCCCGGGGCCACCGGCTCCCCCGCCTTCGCCGTCTACCTGGTGGACCGGCTCGCGGCCCGCGGGGATCTCGACCACCTGAGGGAGAACCCGAGGCCGAGCGAACTCTGGTCCTGGGACACAATCGCGACCGCGATGGAGCTCACCGCGTAGCCGGGCGCCGCGCCGGCCACGGCCTCAGGCGCCGGGGACTCGGATCCAGTACGTGGGGTCGTCGACGATCAGGTACGTCGGCTTGCCCTTCTTCTCCTGCTCTTGGACCCAGGCCCGCAGCCGTTCCTCCGGGTCGCCGCCCCGCGCCCCGACGTAGCGGAAGGGGAGCAGCTTCCGCTCCTCGTCGGTGAGCCCGTCGGCCAGGAGCCAGAGGTGGCCCCAGCCCGTCCGGCGGTACTGCACGAGCAGGTCCACGGGCTTCTGCTTGCCGATCTTGAAGTCCGCCATGACGACCCTCTGGACCTCGTGAAGCGCGCGGTCGATCGCCGCGGGCCCGACCTCCTTCGGGTCCGCGCCCGCCGCGATCTTTGCGTCCGCCTCCTGGAGGATGGGGGCCGCGACCTTCATCAGGTTTCGGAACTCCTCATTCCCGAATCCGTCGCGGCACGGGGCCACGCAGACGACGGTCCCCCCGGGCTTCACCGCGCGCGTCGCGGCGTTGATGGCCTTGCCCGCCTGGTACGCGTTGATCCCGAGGTGCCTCGCCGCGACGATGGCGACGTCCGCGAGCTCGGGGACGCGGGCCTCGTAGACCTTGTCGAGGGCATGGCGGAGCTTGCGGTGGACCTCGAGGATGTCACCGCCCTCCAGGGCCACGACCTCGTAGGCGGGGTTCAGGACGGACACCACCGCGTACACGAAGGTGCCGCGGGTCCCCAGCGCGTCGAGGATGACCTTCACGGCCGTCCGCTTGTACTCGTAGACGGGGTTGCCGTCCAGGATGCCCATGTCGACGTGGGCCGCGAAGCCCAGCTCGCCGAACATCCGCAGGTGGTCCGCGGTGGTGAGGGCCCGCCCCGCGATCCCCGGCACGAGGTGCTTCGGGCCCCCGCTGACACCCGCGAAGTAGTGGTAGTCGAGGTCGCACAGGGAGACGATCGCCTCGGAGCGGGCGGCCCGGGCGTTGAGCTCGACGGCCGTGCCGTCCGGCATCGTGCCGAGCCGCTCGAGGTCCTCGCGGTCGTGGTGGAAGAAGACGCGGTCCTTCCATGCCGGCCAGAGCTTCTCGCCGAGCATGTGGACCCACTCGTTATCCTTCGGGTCGCGGTGCGTCGCCGCGGCGATGAGGATGTTGATCCGTTCTCGCTTCACGCCGTGGGCCTGGAGCCAGTCCAGGAGCCCGGGAAGCAGCAGCCGCTGGTGGGCGCACGGTCGCGCGTAGTCGTCGATGATCACCGTGACGTCGCCGCCGCGGTACCTGGAAGCCAGCCACGCCTTCAGCGAGGGCGTGAGCTCCGGCGTCGACGATTCCTCGAGCGACCGGCGCAAGTCGCCCGCCACGTCCGCGAGGGGGGGAGCGCCCGCGGGCGCGCGCAACGGGATGACGCGGCCCTCGGACCGCACGTTCTCGGGAAGGAAATCGGACAGGAAGCGGTCGCCGTACGCGAGGCGGGGCACTCGATCGACAACGGCCTTCGTCGCCATGGGATTCCCCATGCTGGGAGGGCCTATTTAACGGACACGTCCGAACTTTCCGGACGGCCGCGCCTCGCTCGCACGGGGGCCGTTTCGGTTGCCCTCGTCCTTCGGACGCGCGCAGGGAGGCGCGAAGGAGGGTTACACGTGCAGTACGTACCTTAGCTATATCCCTCGTCCGAACGTCCCGAGCATGAGACGGTGGCAGCGATGGAGCCGGCACGCGTCCGCCCGGAGGTACCGCCCTTCTGGGTGGAGGTGGCCTCGACCCCGGGCGGGGAATCCATCGCGACCTGCATCCCGTGCGAGGCGTGCTCGAGCCCCTGCCCGATCGGGGCCCTCGATCCGGGGTTCAGCCTGCCACGCATCATCGGGCGCGTCAAGGCGGGCCGACGCCAGGAGACGCTCGCGGCGGAGGATCTCTGGACCTGCACGCGATGCTACGCCTGCGCCGCCGGCTGCCCGAGGCACGCGCGGCCCGGGGAAATCCTGGGAGCGCTCCGGCAGCTCGCCCTCCGGGCGGGCGCGGACGGGCCCGGACCCCGCCGCGCTCGGGCGCTCGGGGCCCAGGTGCGGGAACGGGGGCGGATCGACCTGGCCACGCGCGGGAAACCGTCGCCGCGGCGCGCGCGGCCCGCCGCGTCCTCCGCCGCCGTCCGCGGGATCCTCGACGCCGCGGAGGCCTCGTGATGCGCTACGCGTACTTCCCCGGATGCGCCGCGAGCGGGAGCTGCCGCGAGCTCGACGACGCCACGCGCGGGGTCGCGGAGGACCTCGGCATCGAACTGGTCGACCTGGCCGGCGCCGCGTGCTGCGGGGCCGGAATCCTCCAGGAGACGAACCCGGAGGGCGCCCTCGCGGTCAACGCGCACACCCTCTCCCTCGCCCAGACGGAAGGGCTCGACGTGCTCACCGTGTGCGGCACCTGCCAGCTCCATCTGGCCCGCGCGGCGCGAAGCCTCGAGGACCCGAAGACCCGCGCGCGCGTCAACCGGGTCCTCGAGAAGGCCGGGCAGGATCCCTACCGCGGCGGCGTCCGGGTCCGCCACCTCCTCCAAGTCTTGCTGCAGGACGTCGGGGAGCGGAAGCTCGCCGCCCACGTCCGGCGCCCGCTCGACGGCCTCGCGGTGGGCGCCTTCTACGGCTGCAACCTGTTGCGCGACCCCGGGGCGGACGCGTACGACACGCCCGAGGACCCGACGTCCATCGAGCGCCTGGTCGCTCTCCTGGGCGGGAACGCGGTGAGCTTCCGGGCGCGGACCGCGTGCTGCGGCTTCCACGCGCTGGCGGTCCGCGAGGACCTCGTGGTCCGTCTGTCCGCCGCGGGACTGGCGGAGGCGAGGGACGCGGGCGCGACGATGGTCGCGACCCCCTGCCCGCTCTGCCACCTCGTCCTCGACGCGCGCCAGCGCAAGGCCGCGAAGGCCTCGGGCCAGACCCTCAACGTGCCCATTCTCCACCTCTCCCAGCTCGTCGGGCTCGCCCTCGGCATCGACCCCGGGCGCCTGGGCGTGGACCGCCACGTCGTGCCCGTGACGCCCGTGATCGAGAAACTGGAGGACCGGGAGGTCGTGAAGGCGTGACGGGCGGGACGCGGAAGATCGGCGTCTTCATCTGCCACTGCGGCGGGAACATCTCCGACGTCGTGGACGTGAACGCGGTTCGGGAGTTCGCGGCGCAGCAGGACGAGGTCGTGGCCTCCACGGACTTCCGCTTCATGTGCTCCAACCAGGGCCAGGCGCGACTCCAGGAGACGATCAAGGAGAAGGGGCTGGACGGCGTCGTGGTGGCGTGCTGCACCCCGAAGATGTACGAGGACATGTTCCGGGGGAGCGCGAAGGAGGCGGGAATGAACCCCTACCTCCTGGAGATCGCGAACGTCCGGGAGCAGTGCGCGTACGCCCACCGCCACGAGCCCGAGCAGGCGACCGAGAAGGCGAAGGCCCTCGTGGCCGCGCAGGTCGCGAAGGTCCGGAACCTGCGGCCCCTGGACGTGAAGACGGCCCCGATCCATGACGGCGTCGCGGTGATCGGCGCGGGGATTGCGGGCATCCACGCCGCCCTGCTCCTGGGCAACGCGGGCCACAAGGTCACGCTCATCGAGAAGAGCCCGACGATCGGCGGCAACATGGCCCGCTTCGACAAGACGTTCCCCACGCTGGACTGCGCCATGTGCACCCTGTCCCCCAAGATGAACGACGTGTTCAACCACCCGAACGTGGACCTGATGACGTACGCGGAGGTGAAGGACGCCGTCCGCGCGCCGGGGAGGTTCACCCTCACGGTGGTCCAGAAGCCGCGGTACGTGACGGACGCGTGCATCGGCTGCAACCGCTGCACGGAGGCCTGCCCGGTCAGCGGGCCCAAGAGCCCGATCAAGGTGGAGTCGGAGTGGAACCTGGGCCTCTCCCCCCGCAAGGCGATCTACCTCCCGTTCTCCCAGGCCCTCCCGCAGCAGTGGACCCTCGACGCGGACCACTGCTACTACTTCCAGCGGAACCACACCTGCGGAATCTGCGCGAAGGTCTGCCCCGCGGACGCCATCGACTTCACGCAGCGGCCGGAGGAGGTCCAGGTCGAGGTCGGCGCGGTCGTCGTGGCCACGGGCTACCGGCCCTTCGACGCCTCCCAGATCCCGCAGTACGGCTTCGGCAAGTACGCCGACGTGTACCATGGCCTCCAGGTGGAGCGGTTGCTCTCCTCCACCGGCCCGACGAACGGGAAGCTCCTCAAGAAAGACGGCACGCCGCCCCAGTCCGTCGGGATCATCCACTGCGTCGGGTCGCGCGACGAGAAGTACCGCTCGTACTGCTCGCGCGTGTGCTGCATGGCCTCCCTGAAGTACGCCCACCTGATCCGCGAGCGGACCGGGGCGCGGGTCTACAACTTCTACATGGACATGCGCGCGAACGGGAAGGGGTACGAGGAGTTCTACCAGCGCGTGGCCTCGGAGCAGGTCGGATTCGTCCGCGGCAAGCCCACGCGGGTCACGGACCAGGCCACGGCCCCGGAGGAGGAGGGCAAGCTCACGATCGTCGTGGAGGACACCCTCGCGGGCGTCGTCCTCCGCGTGCCCGTGGACATGGTCGTCCTGAGCACGGCCATGGACCCGGAGGACGTCGACGGACTCCTCGCGTCCCTGAAGCTCGACAAGAGCCCCGACGGGTTCGTGAAGGAGTACCACCTCAAGATCAACCCCACGGAGACCGCGGTGAAGGGCATCTTCGTGGCCGGCTGCGCCCAGAGCCCCAAGGACATCACGGACACGATCGCCCAGGCCGGCGCCGCGGCCATGTCCGCCTCCATGTTCCTCGGGAGCGGCTCGATGACCCTGAACCCGCTCGTCGCGGAGGTGAACCCGGACCTCTGCCGCGCCTGCACGCGGTGCTCGGAGGTGTGCGAGTTCGACGCCGTGCGCGTCGACCCGGAGGCCCTCGTGGCGATCGTGGACGAGACCTCGTGCGAGGGTTGCGGGAAGTGCACGGTCGTCTGCCCGACGGGCGCCATCACGGTACGCCAGTTCACGAAGACGCAGATCGCGGCGTCCATCGACGCTCTCGCGCCCAAGGCGGTGGCCCCATGACCGAGGAGCCCCAGGTGCTCACCCTCTGCTGCAACTGGTGCGGCTACAACGCCGCGGACCAGGCGGGGGCCGCGAAGATCCCGTACTCGCCCGGCGTGAGGATCGTCCGCCTGATGTGCACGGGGATGGCGGACCCGTACTACGTCCTCCGCGCCTTCGAGCGGGGCTTCGACGGCGTCCTCGTGATCGGCTGCCATCCAGGTCAGTGCCACTACAAGAGCGGGAACCTCCAGGCCCGGGAGCAGACGGACCGCCTGCTCGGGGTCGTCCAGGCGCTCGGCATCGGCGCCGAACGGCTGCGGATGGACGCGGCGTCGTCGTCCGAGGGCCCGCGGTTCGCGGAGATCGTCAACGAGTTCACGGAGACCTTGCGGAAGCTGGGCCCGAGCCCGCTCAAGGAGGTCGCCTGATGGAGGCCCTCGCGCCGCCCGCGGGGGCCCCGGACGAGGCCCTGAGGATCCTCGCCCAGGAGGGCTGCATCCAGTGCAACAAGTGCACGATGAACTGCCCCGTCCACCGCGTGGACGTGACCTTCAGCCCGAGGAAGACGATCCTCCAGGCGTACCTCGGCGGCTCGGACGCCCTGAGCGAGCGGGACCTCTGGGCCTGCCTCACCTGCGGCGAGTGCCAGGCGGTCTGCGCGACGGAGGTGCCCTTCCCCGCGTTCATCCGCGCGAAGCGCGAGGCCTTGCGCTCCGTGCGGGAGCGGACGGCGCCGTGCAAGCACGGCGGCTACAAGGAGATCCTGGCGAAGATCATGGCGAAGCCGAACCTGAACCAGGACCGCCGGGGCTGGATCGGGGACGGGCTCCAGGTCGCGGACGCGGGGGACGTGATCTACTTCACGGGCTGCATGCCCTACCTCGACGGCGTCTTCACCTACACGGACACGGCCCGCATCGGGAAGGCGGCGATCAAGGTCATGAACGCCGCGGGCATCGTCCCCATGGTCTCCAACGCGGAGCGGTGCTGCGGCCACGACGCCCTCTGGAACGGCGACCGGGAGACGTTCGAGACCCTCGCGCGACGGAACGTGGAGTGGATCCGGGCGAGCGGCGCGAAGCGCCTCGTGACCACGTGCGCGGAATGCTACTCGATGCTGAAGTACGAGTACCCGAAGGTCGTCGGCGACCTGAACGTCGAGGTCGTCCACATGACCCAGCTCATCCAGGAGCTCGTGGCCGCGGGGAAGCTCGCGTTCACGAAGCCCGTGGACCTCACGGTGACCTACCAGGACCCCTGCCGCCTCGGGAGGCACTCGAAGGAGTACGACGCGCCGCGGGCGGTCCTCCGGGCGATCCCCGGGGTGAAGCTCGTCGAGATGGACCGCATCCGGGAGAACTCCATGTGCTGCGGCGTCGGAGCGTACGCGAACTGCGACGCGCAGACGAAGTTCCTCCAGCAGGAGCGGCTCGAGGAGGCCGCGTCCAAGGCGGAGAACCTCGTGACCGCGTGCCCCCACTGCCGCATCCACTTCTCCTGCTACCTGGACGGCCAGCCGGTGGACCCGCTGCCGGACCTCAAGATCATCGACGTGACCGACCTGGCCGCGCAGGCCCTGGGGTGAGGCGGTGTCGGCGGTCGCGCGGGAGCAGGGATCGATCGACGAGACCCTGGCGTTCCTCCGGGAGGCCCGCATCCCGCACCAGGCGGGCGAGCTCCTCGGCTACGCGACGGACGGTTCCTTCCTCACCCTCGGCGTGCCCACGCTCGTCGTCTTCCCCAAGGACGAGGCCGAGTGCGCGGCCCTCGTGGACCACGCCGTGCGGCACGGGATCGCCCTGGTGCCGCGGGGCACCGGCTCGGGCACCGCGGGCGCGGCCACGGCGCCCCCGGGCTCCGTCCTCGTCGACTTGGAGCGGCTCGGCGCCTGCGACGCTCGCGGCCACCGGCGGGGGCTCTTCGCCCCGATCGTGGTGGACGCCCGGGGGACCCCCGCGGACCTGGCGAAGGCGGGGCCGGACGACGAGCTCTACGTGCGCGTGGGCGCAGGCAGGACGAGCGACGAGACGAACCGCGCCCTCGCGGGGCACGGCTGGACCGTGGCCGTCGTCCCGAGCAGCGGCTACAGCACCTTCGGCGGGAACTTCGCGACGAATGCCCGCGGCAGCGGGACGCCCGCCTTCGGCCCCTTCGGGAACGCCGTGAACCGCCTCCGGATCGTCGCGACCACCCGGGAGGGAGCGCGCGTCCTCGAGGTCACGGACCGCGAGGAGGTCCGACGGCTCGCGGGGCACCACGGCCTCTGCGGCCTCGTCACGGAGCTCGACGTGCGGATCGCCCCGATCCCGAAGCCGGAGGACATGGTCTGCGCCCTGCTCTCGATCGAGTCCGAGGACGCCGGCCACCTCGGCGCGACGATCGGCGGGCTCATGAAGCGCGTCGCGGCCGAGTGCCGGTACTTCGCGGGGGAGTTCCTGTTCATCGACGAGGGCATCGTGCGCCCGGACGACCCGATCCGCAAGGACCCGGTCCTCGGCGGAACGTTCGTCCTGCCCGCGGGCCGCCGGCGGATGATCCTGCTGTACCGCGGCCGGAAGGAGGGCATGGAGGCCCTGCCGCGGATCGCGGCCGAGTTCCCGGAGGTCGCGTACCGCGAGATCACGTTCCCGCAGTTCCGCGCCCTCATGGCCGTGCGGACCGCCGCCACGGGCAAGGCGCTCCGCCGCGTGAACGTCCCGGGCGCCGAGGACTTCATCATCTACGACCCGGCGCGGTTCGGGGACGTCCTCTCGCGGATGTTCGCGGCCGTGGAGGGCGCGTCCGGGCGGCCCGTGGGCCACCACTACCCGGACGGCATCGAGGTCCACTACCGTCCCCAGGCCGCCGTCACGCGGGCGGACATCGAGGCCGCCTGGGCCATGATCCAGAAGCTGCGGGAGGCCGTCCTCCGCACGGAGCTCACCGTGGAGGACCGCAAGGAGCACGGGCTCGGCCTCGCCCTCTTCCGCGACGGTTCGCCGTCGCGGCACGAGGAGCTCCGCCGCCTGAAGGCGGAGTACGACCCCGCGAACGTGTTCTGTCCTCACCTGCTTCTTCCCGAGATCGAGGGGCGATTCATTGGGAGTTCCTTCCGCGTCTGAGGCCCGCCGCGCCGCGGGCGCGTCCGGGAGCGTGGTCGCGTGACGGCCGCCGCCGTCCGGCCCTTCGACGAGATGATGGACGAGCTCGCGAAGGCGGGCGCGTCCTCCTTGTACCTCTGCTACCAGTGCGGCCTGTGCACCTCGACCTGCCCCTGGAGCGAGGTCCGCGACGTCAGCGTGCGGAAGATGCTCCGCCAGGCCCAGCTCGGGATCGGGGGGCTGGAGGGCGACGACCTGTGGCTCTGCACGACGTGCCGCGCGTGCGCGGCGCGATGCCCGCGGGGCGTCGACATCCCGACGGTGATCCGCGCGGCCCGATCCTTCGTCGCCGCGGCGGGCGCGGAGCCCGACCGGCTCAAGACGGTCCGCGGCCACCTGGCCTCCGCCCAGAACCCCTGGGGCGGAAAGCCCGAGGAGCGGAGCCGGTGGGCGGAGGGCCTGAACGTGCGTCCCTTCGAGAAGGGGATGGACGTCCTCCTGTTCGTGGGCTGCACGGCCGCGTACGATCCACGCATCCGGACCGTGGCGCGCGCGCTCGTCCGGATCCTGGACGCCGCGGGCGTGACCTTCGGCACCCTCGGGAACGACGAGGTTTGCGACGGCGACCCGGCCCTCCGGATCGGCGACGGAGACCTCTTCCGCTCCCTCGCGGAGCGGAACGCGGCGACGTTCGAGGAGCGGGGCGTGGAGCACATCGTCGCGATCAGCCCGCACTCCTTCGAGGCCCTGAAGCACGAGTACCCGAAGCTCGGGGCATCGTTCGAGGTGGAGCACTACACGCAGCTCCTCGCGCGCCTCCTGGACCAGGACCGGCTCAAGCTCCGCTCGGACGGGAACGTGCCGGTCACGTACCATGACCCGTGCTACCTCGGACGGTACAACGGCGTGTACGAGGAACCACGGAAGGTCCTGGAGTCGATCCCGGGCGTCCGCCTCGAGGAAATGGAGCCGAACCGCGCGGACAGCCTGTGCTGCGGGGGAGGCGGGGGGCGGATCTTCCTGGAGACGCCGCCGGAGGAACGGTTCTCCAACCTCCGCATCGCCCAAGCGGAGCGGGTCGGCGCGCAGGTCCTCGCCTCCGCGTGCCCGTACTGCGTCCTCAACCTCGAGGACAGCTCGAAGACGACGGCCAAGTCGCCCCTCGCAGTCCGAGACGTGGCCGAGTACGTCGCGGAGCGGCTCGCCTGACGGCGCCGCCTCCGTCACGTGGTCACGTTGAAGGCGCCCCACATCCCGTCCAGGTAGTGGCCGTCCACGCCGCAGATGTACCGGTACGAGCCGGGGACGTTCGCGGTGAACGTGGCCGTCGCGGAGCCGCCGGGCGGCGTCCCGACGGTCGGGTCCGTGGTGTTCGCCCCAGGAAAGGCCACGGGCGAGGAGGGCGTTCCGCCCAGCGGGACGAGCATCCAGCTGTGAGGACCCGACGCGGTCGGGGCAACGCGGAGCGTGACCCGCACGGTCGCGTCGAGCGACACCGTGAGGGTGGGACCGGGCGTCGCGCCGTTGAACGTCGGCGTCCCGTCGAGTCCTGCGATCAGCACGAACGAGTAGGAGATGGGAGGCGGCCGCGGCGGGAACTCGGTTGCGGCGAGGATCAGGAGCCCGGTGACCACGAGGATCACCACGAGCAGGGAGGAGCGCCAACGGGAACCGGACGGCGTTGGGGCCTTGTCGACCGTCGGGGGTGTTTCCGATGCCATCCGTGCTTCCTCCGGGTTTAGGTGAGCCGCATGCGCGGGATGTCGGGGGCGGGGTTCGAACCCGCGACCTCCGGATGCCCCAGGAGCGCCGTGGTCGGAATTACGGCATCACCCTATGAGTCCGACGCTCCACCAGGCTGAGCCACCCCGACGGCCCGGCCCATGGCCCGGCGCGTAATAAAGGATGCGGGGAGGACCGCCCGATGGAGGCGCGCGTCGGCGAACGGCTTCCGGCTTCGTCGAAAGCCACGCGGCGGCCGCGGGCTCCCGTTTGTTTCCGACCCCATTAAATATCGGGAGCCGCGTCGTTTCCTCCGTGGACCCGGAATACGCGGCGCGGGACAGATCGGA
>JAJYKG010000298.1 GCA_021788795.1 Thermoplasmata archaeon
CCCTGTTCGTCTTCGACTGCCTCCTGAGAGAGGGCAAGGACCTCACGACGAAGACGTACGTCGAGCGGCGCGAGGCCCTCGACGGCATCCTCAGGGAGAACGACCGCATCCGCCGCGCGACGTACAGGGCCACGGCGGACGTCGCGGTGGCGGAGGTCTTCTTCGACGAGGCGCTCCAGGCGGGATGCGAGGGGCTCATGGCGAAGTCCCTCACGTCCGCGTACGAGGCGGGCGCGCGGGGTTTCCAGTGGATCAAGTTCAAGAAGGAGTACAGCACCGCCCTGAGCGACACGATCGACCTCGTGGCCGTCGGCGCCTTCGCGGGCCGCGGCAAACGCGCCGGGACGTATGGCGCGCTCCTCATGGCCGCGTACGACGAGGCGGCCGACGTCTTCCGGACGACGTGCAAGCTCGGCACGGGCTTCGACGACGAGACCCTGTTCGGGCTCAAGGAGCGGTTCAAGGACGCAGAGGTGCCGCATCGCCACGCGCGGGTCGACTCCGCGCTCACGCCGGACGTGTGGCTCGAGCCGCGGTTCGTCCTGGAGGTGAAGGGCGCGGAGATCACGGTGAGTCCCGTGCACACCTGCGCCCGCGACGCGGTGCGGAAGGGCGCGGGCCTCGCCGTCCGCTTCCCGCGGTTCACGGGAAGGTGGCGGGACGACAAGAAGCCCGAGGACGCGACCACGCAGAAGGAGCTGCTCGAGATGTACCGCGGACAGCTGAAGGCCGTACGCGACGAATCGGGCCACTGAGGCCCGTTCCAGACCCGCCCGTCCTGAGGTGTTTCCCGAGGTTCTTCCTCCGAAAGAAAATCACGTCGAAGCATTAAGATAGTCCCCCAGAGGTCTCGCATCCCCCCGGGTCCCCTCCATGGTGGCAACTCCGCTCCCCCTCCAACCGCTGTGGCCTCTCGGCTCCGTGGCCGTGTGGTGGGGACTCGCCGCTTACCAGGTCCACCGCGACCGTTACCGCACCTGGACCGAGGCGTTCTTCCTGGCAGGGTGCATCTTCCTCGGCGGCTACGCGCTGGCCGACGCGTTCTTCTTCAACGTCCTGTACGAGAACCAGGCCGTCCTCGCCGCCCTTATCGGGTTCTCGCTCCTGACCCTGGCCGTCGTGTTCCTGTTCCTCTTCGCCCTCGTGTTCTACACGCGGATGCGACGCACCTACCTCCTCGCGTTCCTCCCAGCCGTCGGCCTGATTGCCTTCGTGTGGCTGTACCTCGTCGAAGCGGTCACGGGACTCGGCGGGGGGCCGGGACCACCCTGGATCGGCACGTGGGACTCGACCGTGTTCACCGTCTGGGTGCTAGGCACGACCGTGTACGGTCTCCTGGCCGCGTACTTCCTCCTCCGGACCTATCGGGAGGTCGCCGACCAGAGCACGCACCTGCGGCGGAGGATGCTCGGACTCCTGGCGGCGGCCCTCATCACGGTGGCGCTGGCGAGCACGAACACGATCCGGGGCCTCATCGGGATCCAGATTCTCCCGCTGTTCTCCACGGCTCTCGTCATCCCAGGCGTGGTGTCGTTCCTCACGCTGTCGCCGTTCAGCACGGAGCGCTTCTCCGTCGCGGTCCGGCGGTGGAAGGCGAGCCGCTACGACATCAAGGCCGCGTTCATGATCTTCACGGACGGGACCCTCATCGGCGCGAAGGTCCGGCCGGGGGAAAAGGTGATCGACCAGGACCTGTTCAGCGCCACCCTGGACGTGATCCAGAACTTCATGCGCACGTCGTTCCCCACGCTCCGCGGCTCCCTGAGCGCGATCAAGCACGGGGACTACACGCTCGTCATGGAGCGGGGGAAGTACGCCTACCTGACGGTCATCCTCCAGGGGGAGGAGAACGACCAGCTGCGTCGGCACATGCGCGACGTGCTCCTGCAGTACGAGCGGGACAACCAGCCGGTCCTCGCGGACTGGCGCGGGATGCCCTCGGAGGCCATCGGCACGGACGCCATCCTCGGCTCCCTGCTCGAGGACCGGTAGGCGAGCCAAAAGAGAAGCGAAAGGTTATCCGGCCTGGGCAATTCAGGAACGGAAGCGTACGCATGGCAGCGTACTCCATCATCCTCTGGTCCCCAGCCATCGGCGCGGGCGCATGGCTGGCGGTCGCGGCCTACCTCTTGGTCCAGCGCCGGTACCGCACGTGGACGGAGGTCTTCTTCCTCGGACTGTGCCTCTCGACCGCCGCCTACGGCCTCTCCGACCTCGTCTTCTTCAACATGAGCGCGCAACCGGAGCTTCGACTCGCGGCGAGCGCGTCGCTCTCGAGCCTCACCTTCGCGTCCTTCTTCATCTACCTGTACGGCGTCAGCCTCTATCGCCGGTTCCAATGGCTGCTGCTCGTCGCGTTCCCTCCCGTCGCGTTCTTCGTGGCGACGTTCTCCGAGGACATGTTCACCGGGTTCCAGTCCATTTACGGAGGCGGGGCACCCTACGCACCCGTGTACAACCCGGCTTGGCTCTACCCGTGGATCGCCCTCGCCGCCGCCCTCGTGGCCCTCGGCACCTACGGGGTCTCGATGGCCTACGTCGAGGTCCGCCGGCAGAGTCCGCGGCTCGCCCGCCGGATCCTGATGACCCTCATCGGCTTCCTCATCGCGGTCGTCGCGGGATCCCTCACGAACACGTACCTGGCGATCACCGGAGAGGGCTCCCCGCCCCTCTTCTCGAGAAGAGGG
>JAJYKG010000299.1 GCA_021788795.1 Thermoplasmata archaeon
GGGCCGGCGAGGGGGAACGGCGCGGAGACCTTCGTGCCGGCGACGCGCGCGCCCGTGACGGAGTCGAGAAGGATGCCCGTCCCGGTGTCGACCACGCCGCTGTCGACGACGCTCAGGCCGCTCGACTGCGTCGCCACGATCCCGACGGACGCGTCGGAGACCTGGACGCCCGGGCCGAGGGTGACGTCCGCGCTGAAGGCGACCTCGATCCCGACGTCCGCGGACGCGAACGTCGAGTTGGAGAGGCGGACGTGCGTGCAGTTCACGACGAGGAGCTCCCCGAGCTCCATGCCCTCCAGGGAGAGCCCGGTACAGTCCTTCTCGAAGAGGATGGGGCGTCCCTCGGCCAGGTTGTCCGGCGCGATCGTGTGCGAGTCGAACTCCGAGAGCGAGGAGCCGAACAGGTAGACGCCGTTCTCCGCGAAGCGGTTCCCCGAGAGGAGGTCGTCCGTGGTGGAGGCGAGGTCGATCCCGTACCCGGCGCCGCCGGCGCCGTTCAGGGAGATCGTGTTGTTCACGAGGGCCACGCCCGGCGACGCGCTCACCGTGATCCCGTCGCCCGTGTTCCCCTCGATCAGGTTCCCCTGCACGGTCACGTTGGCGGAGTCGAGGAGGACCAGGCCCGCGAGGTCGCTGGCCAGGGTGCTCCCGAGGACCGCGGCGTCACGCGAGGACTCGAAGCGGATCCCCTCGCCCGCGCCCGACGAGGCGGTCACGTTCTCCAGGGTGACGTTGGAGGTGCCGTAGAAGTAGAACCCTTCCACCGGCGCTCCGGTCACCGCGACGTCCCGCAGGACGACGTGGGCGTCCGTGGACCGGATCTGCACCCCCATGAACGGGGGCGCGTTGATCGCCCAACCCGAGATCACGTACGGGTCCGCGGCGGTGCCGTTGCCGCCGACGACGCCGTTCGTCGCGTTGAAGCCCGCGTTCCCGGAGATCGAGATGGGCGCGTGGGCCGTGACGCCGGCCGCGGCGGCGGGACCGGAGGCCGCGGCAGGGACGAGGGCGGCCAGGACCAGGGCGACGGCGAGGACGGCGCACGCACTCGACCGAGGAAGGTCCGCCACACCGCACCCCTGGAGCGAAAGGAATTAGGGGGGATAAAGACCCGCCTTTTCGGACCCCTTCAAGAGCCGAGGATCTGGACGACGTACACGCGGTCCCCGGCCGGGCCCGCGGCGTACACAACGCGGTTCGCCGCGAGGAACGCCTCCAGGGTGGGCGCCGTGAGGACGACGTTGGGCTGCGGGTGGACCTGGGCCCCGACCGTCATCCAGCTGTCCTCCACGACCGCGTACGCGAAACCGGAGGCGCTCTCGTTCGCCGCCAGGAGGTACGGCAGCGCCGTGCTCACGTTCATCCCGAACCAGTCCGTGGCAATGTACCCGAGCCGCTCGTCCGTCGCCACGCTCCCCGGATGGAGGGCCGCGAGCACCGACATCGCCTGGAACTCGGCGGGCGTCGTGACCTCGTTCACGCCGAAGACGGCCTGGGAGTTGTACGCCATGGGCGTCGTCGCCAGGAGGGCAACGACGAGCGTCGCGCCGAGCGCGAGCTGCGCGCCCTTCGAGGGCCGCAGCCTCCCCCAGGCGTACGCGAAGCCGATCCCCACGAGGACCGCGAGGGCGTAGTCGAGGAAGTCGAAGCTGCGGTACACGAGGACCTGGCTCAGGCCGTCGAGCCCGCGGAGGAAGGCGAAGAGCACCAGGGCGACGGGCGACACGGCCATCGCGAACAGCACGTCGCCCGCATGGTTCGTCGTCCGCCGGACGAGCTGATACCCGAGGAACGCGAAGAAGACGAGGATGGCGGCCGCCAGGAGGACGGGCCCGAGCGCGGGCTGGGTGGGCAGCACGCCCGCGAACAGCTCCGTGCGGGCGTTCACGAGGATCGCGGCGAAGGCCACGATGGGCACGAGGAGGATCGGCCCCGCGGGCCGCACGAGGCGCTGCCCCGGGCCCGGCCAGGCGGCGCGACGCAGGCGCACGAGGAGCGCGGTCAGCAGGGTGACCGTCGCCAGGAAGAGCGCGAGCGCGTCGGGGGCGACGACGTCGTTCAGGTTCGGCATCGCCACGACCGCGTAGTAGACGTACGCGAGGCTGGCGAGCGCGGGGCCCGTCACGCAGTCCAGGAGGAGCGCCCGGGCCGAGAAGGCGCCGCGGGAGATCGCGCGGCTGTGCGTCAGCACGACGAGCGCGGCCACCATCCCCAGGACGAGGAGGTCCTCGAGCTGGGAGAGGAACGGCATCAGGAGCAGGAGCACGAGGGCGAGGCCGCGCTTCCGCGGGTCCGCCCTCTCCGCGAACAGCAGGATCACCGTCGGCAGGACGAGGAGACCGAGCGCCTCCTTCATGGCCGCGCTCGTCAGGAAGAGGAAGCTCCCGAAGACCGCGATGAACAGCCCGGACGCGAAGCCGACCACGGGGCTGCGGCTCGCCTTCACGCCGAGCAGGTAGGCCGGGAGGACGACGGTCGCGAGGACCGCGGGCATGACGGCCTGGAAGGCGGAGAGCACGCCCACGCCGCCGAGCTGCGCGACGACGGACCAGACGAGCGGATAGAGGGGCATGAGCTGGCTGTACCGGTTGACGTCGGCCTGAATCTGCCAGGAGCCCGTGGCGCCGATCTGCGCGCTCACCCACGTCAGCGGGTAGCCGTCCACGTTGAAGGGCAT
>JAJYKG010000300.1 GCA_021788795.1 Thermoplasmata archaeon
GGAGCGGCAGATCGGCAGGACGGCCGCGAGCTCGCGCGGCGAGCGGACCATCCGCATGCCCTTGCCGCCGCCGCCCGCGGACGGCTTGACGAGCACCGGGTAGCCCACGCGCCCGGCCTCCTCGAGCGCGTGCGCCTCGTCGCCGAGCAGCCCCGACCCGGGAATGGTCGGCAGGCCGTGGGCGGCGAGGAGGCGACGGACCTCCTCCTTGGACGAGAACCGCTCGAGCACGGGCGCGGACGGGCCGATGAACGAGCTGCTGGCCATGTAGACCGCTTTCGAGGCCAGCGCGATGTAGCTGCCCGCGGAGGCGGCCATCGCTCCCGGGGGCACCCACGTGTAGGCCCGCAGGCCCGCGGCCTCGACGGACTGGATCGAGGAGACGATCTGCATCATGCTGTCCAAGAGCCCGCCGGGGGTGTTCATGATGATGACGAGGTTCTGTTGGTCCGCGATCGCGAGGGACGCGGCCTTCTGGACGTAGTCCGCGGCGCCCGGGTCGACCTGGATGTCAAAGTTCACCACGACGGCGGCCGACCCCGCCGACGGCGCGGGGGCGGCATGGACGGACGCCGCGGGGCCCAAGACCATGAGACCCAGGAGGACGGTGAGGAGCAAGACAGGGGCCCGCGCCACGGCCGTTCCATCCCCTTCGGACATTTAAAACCCTTCGCTGGGAGTTCCGGGGAAGGGGGCCCGCCCGAAGGGAGGGCCGCCCGGGGAACCGAGGCTTCGGCCGGTCAAAATCGGCCGAACATCGCCGCGGCGTGCTTCGCGCCGCCGACGAAGTCGGCGATGCGGATGTTCTCGTTCGGCGCGTGGTAGTTCGACCCGTCGTACGAGACGCCGGGGCCGGAGATCGAGGGCACGCCGACGATCTCGTTGAAGAAGCCGTTCGCGGACGCACCGGCGGACCAGGGCCAGACATCCGGCTCGCGCCCGTAGACGTCCACGGAGCCCTTCAGGCACGCCCTCACGACGCGGGCGTTCGTCGAGATGGCGCTCGGGTCGATGTGGTCCTTGTAGATCACCTCGATGTCCCCGAAGCCCTTGGCCTTCAGGTGGTCCTGGAGCTTCACGAGCTGCCGGTCGGCCTTCATGTTCGGCAGGATCCGGAAATCGAGCTTGACCTTGGCCACGGCCGGGTTGACGGTCTTCGTGCCCTCGCCCGTGTAGCCGCTCTCGATGCCGCAGATCGTGCAGGTCGGCCAGTACACGAGGCGCCGCAGGAGCTCGAAGTCGTTGTCGCCGCCGAGGAGCTGGCTCACGCCCCAGAACTCCTTCAAGGACTGGGCCTTGAAGCCGCTCGCCTTGAGGTAGCGGATCATCTGCGGCGTCGGCCGGCGCGCGTCCTCGAGCCAGCCCGGGATCGTGACGCGGCCGCGCTGGTCGCGGAGCGTGTTGAGCGCGTGGATGAGGCGCCAGCCCGGGTTGGGCGCGATCGGGGCGTACATGGAGTGCTGGTCCACCTTGGCGGTGCGCGCGACGAGCTCGACGTAGAGCGTGCCCTTGCAGCCCAGCTCGGTCTTCGGCGTGCCGTCGTGGAGGTGGTCGCCCCCCTCGATCGTGGCTCCGTCCGCCTGGAGGATCTCCTTGTTCGCCTCGACGAAGGAGCGGAAGTGCGGGCTCCCGACCTCCTCCTCGCCCTCGACGACGAACTTCAGGTTGACCGGCGGCGCGCCCTCGACCTCGCGCCACGCCTGCACCGCGAGGAGCTGCGCGATGAGGTTGCCCTTCGTGTCCCCGCACCCTCGGGCCCAGAACTTGCCGTCCTCGACGACCGGGTCGAACGGGTCCCGCTTCCACTCGTTCAGGGGATCCGTGGGCTGGACGTCGTAGTGCTCGTACATGAGGAGCGTGGGCTTCTTCTCGCCCACGACCATCTGGCCGAAGACGACGTTCGGCCCGCCCTCCGTCGGGTACTGGCGCGCCTCGAACCCGTTCTCGGAGAGGATCTGCTGCACGAAGGCGGCCGTCTCGGGCTGGGCTTTCTTGTGGGCGGAAATCGTCGGGAAGCGGCAGTACTCCTTGAGGAGCTCGAGGGCTTGGTCCGACTTCGACTCGACCTTGGAGAGGACATCCGTCAGGGACATCGAGGCACCCGCGGCGGGGAAGCCGTCCCTCCATAAGAAGTCGACGAGCGGCAAGGGCCGAGGACAGCCGTTAAGAGTCCCAGGGCGCATCCCCTCCCACTTGGTCGAGGACGGGACCGGGGGACGCGCGGCCGAGGGACCGGGGGACGCGCGAGGGATGTGGCGCGGGAGGGTCCCCGGGCGGCAACTCCTGGCTCTGTTCGCCTACAGCCTCGTCAACTGGTCCGCGGGCAACGGCCTCCTTCCGCTCCTGCCCAAGTACGCGGCGCAGCTCGGCGCGGCGGACTGGATGATTGGTTATTACCTTGGCGGATCCTACGCCGCCATCGCCGGGGGGACCGTCGTCGCGGGGTGGCTCGCGGACCGGGTGGGGCATCGGAAGGCCATGATGCTCCTCGTGGGCCTGGGGATCCCGCCCCTGCTCCTCGTGGTGTCTCAGACCGGCACCTTCTGGGAGGTCGCGGTGCTGACGGCGGCGATCTGGTGGCTCGCGGGGATGGCCCTCGCCTTCGCGAGCATCCTGGCCGGCATGGGCGCGGGGGCGTACGAGAGCATGCGGGCGCGCGGCATCAAACCGGTC
>JAJYKG010000032.1 GCA_021788795.1 Thermoplasmata archaeon
ATCCCGGTGGGGCAGGGGATCTGCGGCGCGGCCGTGACCGCCCGGGAGACCGTCGTCGTGCCGGACGTCTCCCAGGACGCGCGGTACCTGCAGTGTTTCCTGAACACGCGGTCGGAAATCGTAGTCCCGACACTCAAGGACGGCCACGCCGTGGGGGAAATCGACATCGACTCGGACCAGCTCTCGGCCTTCACAGAGGCAGACCGCGGGTTCCTTGGCTGGGTGGCCGGCGAGCTGGCGACCGTCCTCTGAGGTACCGATCTCCCTGGTCGGCCCAGGGCGCGGCGCTGGGCCGACGGTCCGGCCGCCGAGAAGACGGCTTGAGGCCCGCGGAAGCGGGCCGTTTCAGGGCATCCGGAACTCGCCCCAGACGCGGATCCAGGTATCGATTTGGTCCGGGGTCGCGAGGTCGTACGTGGTCATGAGGCGCGCGACCATCGTCGGGCTCGCGACCCGATAGCCTCCCCGCTCCTCGGCGCGGGAGAGGAGGCCCGCGTACTGCATTTTCTTGAGGTGGTGGGAGAGGGTCGACGGGGACACGGGCACGTGCTCGAGGATCTCCTTGTGGGTCGCCGCCTCCCGCTCCATGAGGTACGCCAGGACGCGGAACGGGACGGGCTGCCGCAGGTACGCGAGAATGCGCTTCTGGTCCTCCGTCAGGGCGGGCCGCGCGTCCGCGTCGCCCGGCTGCGACCGCGGATAGTAACGCTTGTACTCGCCGTCCATCGTCCAGGAGACCAAATCGTTCTTCTCCAGGAACCGCAGGTGGTAGTCCGCCAGCGTGATCGAGAGGTTGAGGGCGCGGGAGATCTCCCGCAGGTGGAAGCCGGGGTTCGAGCGCACGTACTGGTACAGGTCGCGCCTCGTCTTGACCGCCAGGACACCCTCGTCCATCAGAACCCCAGGGCGGTCACCGTCTCAGGGTGAGCCCGTAGAACAGGGCGAGCACGACGAGGTCGAAGCCGGCGGAGAGGATGAGGAGCTGGGAGAGGTCCTGCCATCCGTCGAACAGGGCGACGGTGAGGAAGAGCCCCTTCACGAAGAACACGGCGAACGCGGCGGTCAGAATCAGGAGGTGCCCGTCCCGGGCGCGGCGCCAGGCGAGGAAGCCGATGACGGTGAGGGCGAACGCGAAGACCGTGAGCGCGGCAAACAGGATGTTCTCGACAGCGAGCATGCCAGGACCGGCATGGAATGCGACCGCTCGGTTAAGCCTTGTTCACCGCGCCTTCCGTCCGCGGCGCGACGCCAGGACCGCGGTGCCGCCGACCAGGGCGGCCACCGCGACCAGGGAGACCGCGTACAAGGCGACGTCCGCCTGGATGCCCGGCCCCGTCGGGAGGGGGCCTCCGGGGAGGCTCGCGTACGCCGCGCTCACGACCCCGAGGGTGGGGTCATGCTCGACCTCGATCTCGTTCGAGTTCGACGTGAGGTTGAACCGGGGGTACGCGAAGTAGACGTCGTAGGCCCCGGAGGTCTGGTTCAGCACGGGTTCGCTGGCCGAGACCGTACCGACATGGCCGTTGACGGTGGCCTCGTTGGACCAGGCGAAGAACGTCGAGGAGACGACGCCGTTGGAGTCGTTCGTCACGTTGATCGCGTGCTCGTTGTGCGCGAAGTCGTGCTGGTCGTCCCAGCTCTCGTTCTGCACTTGGAGCGGCTGCGAGGTGCTGATGCCGACCTGGAGGGCGAGGACCGTGTCGCTGGTCGTCATCGTGTGGTTGATCTGCAGGTTCAGCTCCGCCTCCATGGGCGTCAGCCAGCCCGACCCCTCGGGCACGAAGCCCTGGGAGACCGTCAGTTTCATCACGATGAATCCGTCGTTGCTCTCGATCAGGAACGTGTCGACGAGCACGCCGTTCACGGTGGTCTCCGTGTGCTGGATGGTCCGGTTGCCGAAGGCGGCGGCGCCCAGGGGGGTGTACGCCGCGACGGCGTCGGCGGAGAACTCGCCGTCCCCGGTGGTGCGCAGCTCGGCGAGCCCCTGGAGGGTCAGCGAGTACGAGCTCGTGACGGGGCCGCCCGCGGCGCGTTCATAGTCGAGGGTGAAGGTGCCCTGGCGGTAGGTGATCTGGAACTCGTCCGTGACGGGGGCCCCGATGGACACGCTGTTGACTCCGAACTGGCGCGGCTGGGGTCCCGGGAGCCAGACCTGGACGGACCGCTGGGCCGGGCTGGGGACCGCCAAGCCCGAAGGCCCGGTCGTGGACGCCGCGCCCACGCCGGCAACCGTCGCGAGCAGGAGTGCAGCGGCAAGCCCCACGGACAGCTTGACGGTGGCGGAGCGCGGGCGAATCATCGGGTCCATCCTCAGGGATTCGATGGCGAGAGACTATATAAAGAGATTATGGGACGCTTTGCGAAGGCGACACGTTCCCGGCCTGTGGCTCCTATCCGCCGGGCCGCGGCCCGCCGGCTCACTCGGTCACAACTTCCCCGAAGGCCATGCGGCGGTGCACCTTCGTGATCCGGACCTTGACCTGGTCTCCGACCTTCGTCCCGGGGACGAAGACCACGAAGTTCTGGATCCGCGCGAGCCCGTCGCCCTCGCGGCCGATGTCCTCAATCTTCGCCTCGTAAACCTTCCCCTCCTCTACAGGCACAGAGGGACCCCTGGGCCCGGACCCAGCAAATGCCATGGATCCACCTCGCGGCGACGTTCGCCGGGCTGGGCATGGACGTGCACGGTATTTATAAGTAAGGCTTTCCTAAAACGCACCGCGTCAAAATGTTCTGGATACCCCCGTCCGCAGGCTAGTGGCCCACCGACCCCAGGACGGGGATCTGACCGACGAGGTCGCGCCACTCCGCGGGCATGGGGCCGCCGGACTCGTCCCGCCGGTACCAGTCCGCGATGCGGTCGAACCGGACGTCGCGACCGGAGACGACGACCAGCAGGGCGTTCCGGACGTTCGCGGCCGCCTCCGCCGCCATCTCGTTCTCGAACACGGCCGCGTACGGGGTCTGGGCCATCCACCACAGGACGAGGTAGTAGGTCTTCTTCGGGGACGGGCGGGCGTTCTTCGACGCTGCGGCGCGACGGGGACTCCGGCTCCGGTGGGGCATGCAGGGAGACTATCCGCGTCCCGAGAATATAGGGATTCCTGGACGTCGTCCGGGCGGTGTCGCGGGGGCGTCAGGCCTCGAACCGCGCGCCGCATGCGCATCGCACGGCGTCCGCGGAGACCTCGGACCCGCAGACCGGGCAGGCGTAGATGACGTCGGAGGCCGGGTCGCCCCTGCGCCGCGCGCAGACCGGGCACGCGCCCGCGCCTTCCGGGATCCGGGAGCCGCACTCCGGGCAGACGGACTCTGCAGCCTCCGGGGCGAAGCGGACGCCGCAGACGCAGTCGAGAGCGTCCTCGGCCACGAAGCGGCCGCACGAGGGGCATTGGAAGAGGGTGAGGGTCTCTTCATCCCGCACCGGATCGTAGTGGTGGGAGGCGGACACGTCATGAACCCGCTGGAGGTCCTCGAAGAGCTGGAGCAGGCTCCGCCGCGCCTCGACGAGCTCATCGTCGTCGGGAGGCACCTCCGGGACCCGCGCATGCACCGTCCGGGTCTTCCCGTACATCCCGCCCGTGCTCCCCGCGAACCGGGCGCCGCAGAATTCGCAACGCTCCTCGTGGAAGGGGGTGAGTTTCCGGCAGTTCCAACAAAGAATCCGCGGCGTGCGCTCGTCGTCCCGCACCGCCTCGCGGATTCCGCTCACATCCTCGCGGTTCAGATGCGTCACTTCCATGAGATACCCCCTCTGGAGGATGCGTGCCCGGCATGCCGGTTCACGGTGATAAGGAGGCCTTTCCGGGTGACGCGCTTTGATAATCGGAAATGATTACGCAGGGCGCCCGGGGACGCCCTCCGGGCGGCCGCGAATCCTTTAAATGACATGCCCGCGGTGGGCCGGGCCATCATGGCGAAGATCCTCGTCTGCGTCGCGTGGCCGTACGCCTCCGGGCCGAGGCACTTGGGCCACGCCTGCTCCACGTTCATCCCCGCAGACGTCTTCGCGCGGTACCATCGCATGAGGGGCGACGAGGTCCTCATGGTGGGCGGGAGCGACATGCACGGCACCCCGACGACCGTGCGCGCGGACGAGGAGGGGGTCACGCCCAAGGAGGTCGCGGACCGGTTCCACGCGCTCCACACGAAGAACATCGAGCAGCTCGGCGTGAGGTACGACCTGTACTGGAACACCGCGGCGGAGGACCACAAGAAGTGGGTCCAGGACATCTTTCTCTCGTTGCGGGACCAAGGGAACGTCTACGAGGCCACGATGACGTCGCCCTATTGCACGACGGGCAACCACTTCCTCCCGGACCGCTACGTCGAGGGGAAGTGCCCGAACTGCGGCTTCGAGCGCGCCCGCGGGGACCAGTGCGACAACTGCGGCCACCTCTGGGACCCCTTCGAGCTCGTCGACCCGCACTGCCGCATCCACGGCACCCCGCCGGTCCCCCGGGAGACGAAGCACTTCTTCTTCCGCCTCAGCGCCTTCGAGGAGCCCCTCAAGAAGTGGATGGCCTCCGGGAAAGAGCGCTGGAGGAACCACGTCGTGACCTTCACGCAGAGCTGGTTGCGCGAGGGCCTCAGGGACCGCCCCGTGACCCGCGACCTGGACTGGGGCATCGAGGTCCCCGTGCCCGGGTACGAGACGAAGCGGATCTACGTCTGGTTCGAGGCCGTCATGGGCTACCTCACCGCCACGAAGGAATGGTTCAAGCTCCATGGCAAACCCGAGGGCTGGAAGGACTTCTGGTACGACCCCGAGGCGAAGCACGTCTACTTCGTCGGGAAGGACAATATTGTGTTCCACACGATCATGTGGCCGGCGATCCTGATGGCGTACGACCCGAAGCTCGACCTGCCCGCGGACGTGCCCGCGACCCAGTATCTGAACATCTCGAGCGAGCGGATGAGCACGGGCCACGGCCACGGCGTGTGGCTGTCGGACCTCCTCGAGCGCTTCGACCCGGACCAGATCCGGTACTACGCCACGGTGACCATGCCCGAGGCCAAGGACACGGACTTCACGTGGGAGGACTTCGCCCAGCGGAACAACAGCGAGCTCCTCGCCGTGTACGGGAACTTCGTCCACCGCGCCCTGACCTTCGCGGACAAGAACTTCGCCCACGAGGTGCCGCCCGCGGGCTTCCTCGACGCCGCGGACAAGGCGATGGTCCGGGCCATCGAGGACCAGTGGAAGAAGGTCGGGCAGAACCTGGAGTACATCCACTTCAAGGACGCGATCAAGGAGGCCATCCAGCTCGCGCGCCTGGGCAACCAGTACTTCGACCAGAAGGCGCCGTGGGACCTGGTCCGGAAGGACCGGGCTGCCTGCGGAACGGTCCTCCACGTCTCGCTCCGGGTGGCGCGCTCCCTCGCGCTCGTCCTCGCCCCCTTCCTGCCGTTCAGCTCCCAGCGCCTCTGGAACGCCCTGGGGTACGACACGGACATCCACGCCCAGCGGTGGGAGGAGGCCCTCGAGGACGTCCCCGCGGGACAGAGGCTCCGCGTGGGCAAGCCGCTCTTCGCGAAGATCGAGCTCGAGGCCGCCGGGCCCGCCGCCCCGGACGCGGGCTTCGACGTGCGCATCGCGAGGATCCTCGAGGTCAAGGACCATCCGAACGCGGACAAGCTCTACGTCCTGACCGTGGACTACGGCGCCGGGACGCGGGACATCGTCTCAGGAATCAAGAACGACTACGCGCCGGACCAGCTCCGCGGGCGCACGATCGCCTACCTGCTCAACCTCCAGCCCGCGAGACTCCGCGGCGTGGAGAGCCGAGGCATGCTCCTCGCGGGCGAGGACGAGAAGGTCGTTGGCCTGGTCCTCCCGCCGGACGACGCGAAGGTGGGCACGCAGATCCTCGGCGTCGCGGGGGCGCCCGAGCTGCCCTTCGCCGAGTTCCAGAAGTACAAGCTCCGCGTCGGCGAGGAGGGCCGCGTCTACTTCCTCGGGAAGGCCGAGGAGGTGCGGATCCCCCTGAAGGCCGGCGACGCGTACCTGAAGGTCGACAAGGGGCTCAAAGAGGGCACGTGGGTGCACTGACCCCCGGCGGGGCCGCGAGAGCCGTCAAGCCGACATCCTATCGGGCGAGGCGCTCGCTCCGCAGGGTCAGCCCCCACGCGAGCGGCCGGATCACCGGGAGCAGCTCGGGCTCCACGGGATCCAAGTGCACGCCGCTCACGGTCACGAAGCCGCGGACCACGGGGCGGCCCCCCTGGGCCACATGGATCTCACCGAAGACCATGGATGCGATGTGGTAGGGGCTCTCCCGCCACGTGAAGTCCGCCTCCCCGTCGTGGAACGGCACGTCGATCGTCTCCTCGTCCCGCTCGATCCGGATCCAGTCCGCGGCGATGTCGTAGTCCACCCGCGCGCGGTCCCAGACGTCGGGCGCGTCCACCCCGTATCCGCCATCCGGGTCCCTCCGGACCTTCGTCTCCACGTAGTCGACCCAAATCCGGCCGTCCCCGCGGAGGCGGTGCTTGACGGTCACGCGCACGCGGGACGCACGAGCCACGGAGATAATAGAGGTTCGGACCCGGCGCAGTCGTCTCAGTGCCCGCCGGCGCCCGCGGCGCTCGCGGCGACCCAGATTGTCACCGCGCGGTAGGCGAGTCCCACGGCGAGCTCGGCCGCGATCGGTTCCAACTCGGGGGCGACGAAGCCCAGGCGCACGCCGCTCAGGGTCAGGCGGCCCGTGATCACGGGGCGGTCGTCGCGGGAGACCATGACGTGGCCCCAGGCCATCGGGCCGGGGCGGTAGCGGCGACCCCCGTAGGCGAAGCTCGTGTGCCGCCAGTGGAAAGGGACGAGGACGTTCCCCGCGGGCGTCTCGATCCGGATCCGATCGCGGAGCGCCTCGTACCGGACGCGCCCCCCGGAGTGTGCGCCGATGGAAGGGATTGTGACCCAGCCCGCCCCCTCCCGGCGCAGCGGATACTCCACCCCCTCCACAACGAGGCGGTCCCGCAGGATGCCGACCTTCGCTTCGAGGGTCACGACCGGGAAAACGTGGGCCGGAAGCATAAAGTGGCCCTGGGAATGCCCAGCCCACGGCGGCGGTCACCCCGGAATCGCGCCTCGCGCGAGCGGCTCCGCCCAAAGGACTTTCGTCCGGGAGGCCCATCCAGGTTCGGAGGGTTGTCCCCGTGCAGCGTGTGCCGCTCGCCCTTGCCATTGCCGCGGTCGTGGCGTGTGCGCTTTGTCTCGCGGAACCTTGGTTCACCGCGAACGTGGTGGGGACCAACGGCGCGTTCCAGATGGGCTGGGAGTACGGCCTCTTTGGAGGGACCTGGACCGGACCTCCAGGGCCCCTTTCGCCGTCCGCCCACCCGTTCGTGACCGAGACGCTGAACTACAGCATGATGCCCCGCACGGTAGCCCTCTTCGCCGCGACCACGGGCCTGGTATCCGTCGGCGGCGTTCTAGGGGCGAGCGCGGTCCTCGGGCGTACGCGGTTTCGCCATCGACCTCGGCTGGAGGCCGCGGCGCCGTGGCTCTCTCTGGCCGCTGCCACATTGTTGCTCCTAGCTCCACTCATGGTCGCTCTGTTCTTCGCCACCGCACAAGCCGCAGACTTCCAGACCCCAGCCGCGGTTCCTGGTTTCTGGGGCACGATGCCGTATTTCACGATGGAAACCGGGGAAGGCACAGAGTACTGGGGCGCGGGCATGGGTTGGTATCTGTCCGCGGCGGCCGGGGCGATGTTGCTCGCGGCGGGACTCCTTCTCCTCCGGGAGCGTCGGCAGCCGACCTCCGTCACGCAAGAGCCAACGCGCGACCCCGCGCCATAGCTCACCCCACGGACGCCATCGGGCCGGACGCTAGAGACCTCGTCCGCAAGGTTTTAGCGCGTCGGTCCTTTCTGCGGCCGCCCATGCGACTCGACCTCCACAACCACACGATGCATTCCCCGGATTCTCGGGTGCGGCCGGCGGACCTCGTGGTCGCCGCGATGCGCGCAGGCCTCGACGGGCTGGCCATCACGGACCACAACGCGGTCGGTGGTGTGAAGGAGGCCGAACAGGCCGCGAAGTCGGGCTTCCTCGTGATCCCGGGCATTGAAATCTCGACCGCGGCGGGCCACGTCCTCGCCTATGGAGTGCGAGAGGTGGTGCCGCGAGACCTTGGTGTCGCGGAGACCGTGCAGCGCATCAGTGCCCTCGGGGGCGTCGCGGTCGCCGCCCATCCGTACCGCTTCTGGTCCGGGATCGGCGGGGCGGCCCTGCGGGAAGCGCCCTTCCCCGCCTACGAGACCTCGAACGCGCGCACCCTGCGCCGCGGCAACCTCCGCGCGAAGGAGCGCGCCCGGGAGGCCCGCGTGGGCGAGACGGGCGGGAGCGACAGCCACTTCCTCGACGAGACCGCGCGCGCGGTCACCCTCTTCGAGGGCGAGGGGCTGTCCCTGGACGCCGTGCTGCAGGCGCTGGGACAGGGGAAGACGACGTCCCAGGGGAAGGACCGCGGGGTCGCGGGGACGCTGCGGTACGTGCCGAAAGCGGTCTCCGAATGGATGCTCCGCGGGATGCGGCGGATCTGAGGCTCAGAGGTTCTCCTCGATCCGGCCCACGTACTTCTCGACCGTGCGCTTGATGCCGGCGGAGTCCGCGGCCTTCGTCATGCGCAGGACCATGAGCGCCTTCGGCCCGGCGTGGACGATGACCAACTTGCTCGAGTCCAGGTTGATCACGACGTGGTCGAGGACCTCCTTGAGCTCGGAGGTCGAGTTCTCGGCCGCGCCGAGGAGGATCGCGAACATCGCCGCGAAGGTCTCGACGTGCACCCCGGTCGGCACCGCGCCCGCGATGTACGTGCCGTTGCGGGAGACCAGGATCGCGCCCTCGATGCCCTCGGCCTTCTCCATCTCCTCGAGGATGGCTTCGATTGCGGCGGTATCGGCCATGGTCCCGCTCCTGGCCGTGAGGCCGGGGAAGCGACGGTGATTGCGGGGAGGGCCAATAAAGACTTTGCGCCGCGAAGTTGCAATGGAGAAAACGACTACAGGCCCCGGAGGAGCTCGTGCATGGCCTTCGCCGCGTCGACCGCGCGCGACGCGGCGCGGATGCGCGCCTTCGCCTGACGGTCCGTCATCCCCGGGCCCGTGATCCCGAGGCCCACGGGCTTGCCCGTGCGGAGGCCGATGTCCATGAGGGCGTGCGCCGCGGCCTGCATGATCACCTCGTCGTGCTTCGTCTCCCCCTTGATCACGGCCCCGAGGGCCACCGCACCGTCCACGTCGGACCGCTCGAGGAGGCGCTGGACCGCGGGCGGGATCTCGAAGGCGCCGGGCACGCGGACGACCGTCGTCACCTGGAGCCCGAGTTCCGCGGCGCGCTGGAGCGCGCGCTCCACCATGGGGTCCACGACCTCCCGGTTGAACAGGGAGGCCACGAGGGCGAGCCTCATGGTCCCGCCCGGTGGATCGGCCCCGCGTCCGCGTAGCCCTCGCGCTGCCCCGTGCCGGCCCGCCGGCGGATCGCCTCGGGCCGGAAGAGGAGGTCGTACGCGTTGACCGCGTGCTCCCGCGTGCGGCGGTCGAAGAGCCACGCGAGCTTGTCCTCGTCCGCAGCCTCCTCCTCGTGGACCATGACGCCGATGACGTGCCTCCCCGTCGTCGCCTGGACCATCTGGAGGCCGAAGTCCGCGGCGAGGGCGCAGTCCTTGTCGACCGTCTGCCGCCCGACCATGCCCAGGGTCATCACGAGGTCCGCGCCCTGGTCGAAGAGGATCTTCGCGCCCGCGGCCAGGTCCTTGATCCCGGGGACCGTGTACCGCACGACGACGTAGCCGCAGCCCTGCTTCTCCAGCTCGTCCACCGCGGCCGCGGCCATGTCGTAACCGCTGAACGACGTGTCGACGATGCCGATCTTCTTCAGACGGGCGGCGGACGCTTGCCGCCTTCGACCGCCTGCAGCTTTTCCTGGAGCGCGAGCCATTCCGCCACCTTCCTCACGATCTTCCGCGTGCCGTCGAGGTCGCCCTCGAACTTCGGGAGGCGGACGACCTTCGTCCGCAGCCCGCGCCGGCGGCACTCCTCGACGATCTTGTCCTCGTCGTGGATCTGGTCGAAGCCCAGGGCGATGATGTCGGGTGCGATCTCCTCGAGGATGTCGTAGATGCTCCCGCCCTCGTGGCCGAGGATCGCACGGTCCACGGGCTTGAGGGCCGCGACGAGCTGCACGCGGGACGCCTCCGACGTGATGGGCTCGTGCTTGAAGCGCCGCGCGGTGCTGTCCCGCGCCACGACGACCACGAGCTCGTCCCCGAGCTTCCGGGCCTCCGTGAGGAAATACACGTGGCCGGGATGGAGGAGATCGAAGACCCCCGTCGCCATTACGCGGACCATTGCTGCCACGCCCGGACGATGTCCTGCCCGTCCAGGAACACGAGATTGTGGTCCCGTGCATATGCCTTTGCATCGTCCCTGGAGCGGGCGCGGTCGTCGTCCCCCATCATCTCGCAGATGGTGGCGCTGGGCGTGAGGCCGGCCATGACCATGAGGGCCGTCGTGAGCTCCGTGTGGCCCTTCCGGGCCGCGAGGAGCGGCTCGTCCGCGTTGAGGACGGGCACGTGGCCCGGGGAGCGGAACTCGTCCGCGAAGACATGCGCGGCCCATCCGTTCTCCTTCTTCACCGCCTCCGCCGCGACCTCCGCGAGCCGCGAGATCGTGCGGGCGCGGTCCTTGTCCGTGATGCCCGTGAACGTGTCCTTGTGGTTGACCGTCAGGGAGAACGTGCTCCGGCGGTCGTACTTCAGGTTCTCCGCGGAGACGGCCTGGAGGATCGGATAGGTCCGGCCGGCGTCGCGGAGGACGTCGGCCATGAGCGGAAGGCCGATCTTGCGGTGGACGTCCCCGGATAGGGTGACGCAGATGAGACCGCCGGCGTCCTTGCGGAGCGTGCGGATCGCCGCGGGCGTGACGGATTGGCTCGCGATCGTGAGGTCCGTCTCCTCCTCGCGGCCGTCACCATCATAGACGAGGATGAATCGCCCCTGCCGCAGGGCCTCGAGGGCACGGGTCAGGTCGTCCACGGAACGCGGGACGGCCGCGCGATATATCAAGGTTATTGTAAGAACCCGTTTTCCGGTCGAACAGACCGGACCCGCAGGACTTATGGCCGCGACGGCGATGGGCTCCGCGATGCTTGAACCGGAGGCGGTCGAGAGGGTCGACCGGGGCGGCATGCGGGACGTGATCGCCTCGTTCCCCGAGCAGCTCGAGGAGGGCATGCGCCGCGGCCTCGGCGCGACCGCGGACCTGACGAACGCCTCCCGCGCCTTCCTCGTCGGCATGGGCGGCTCGGGCATCGCGGGCGAGGTGTTCGCAGCGTGGGTCGCCGACCGCTCCCGGATCCCGATCCATCCCATCCACGATTACCGCCTGCCCTCGTACGCGAAGCCCGGAGACCTCCTTGTCGCCGTGTCGTATTCGGGGGAGACGGAGGAGACCCTCGCCGCGGCGGCGCAGGGCATCAAGCTCGGCTGCCGCCTCGTGGCCGTGACGTCGGGCGGCGCGCTGGCGAAGCTTGCCCGCGACGCGGACGCGCCCCTCATCGAGGTCCCGGGCGGCATCCCGCCGCGGTACGCCTTCGGCTACTTCTTCGGAATCCTGCCGTCCATCGGCGCGGAGTGGGTCTACGGGGACCTGCGCGGGGAGCTGGAGCGCGCGAGGGTCCACCTGAGCGACCTGCGGGACCATCTCCGCCCCGAGGTGACGCTCAAGCGGAACCGCGCGAAGACGCTCGCGGCGCGGATCAAGGGGACGACGCCCATCGTGTACGGCGCGCCTCCCTTCGACTCGATCGCGAAACGATGGCAGACCCAGTTCAACGAGAACGCGAAGATGCTCGCCTTCTCCTCGACCCTGCCGGAGGCAGACCACAACGAGATCGTCGGGTGGGCCCTGGACGCGAGCGCGCGGCGCTTCACCCCGATCATCCTCCGCGATGCCGGCGAGACCCCCGAGATGCACCGCCGCCTCGACGCCACGGCGGCCATGTTCGGCAAGCACACGAAGGTCGAGCAGGTCCGCGACGAGGACGACCAGCTGCTCGGGCGCATGCTGGGCACCCTGTTCCTCGGGGACTACGTGAGCCTCTACCTGGCGGCCCTGCGGCGCGTGGACCCGGCGCCCATGGCGCCGATCACGGAGCTCAAGGCGCGCCTCAGGCGGCCCGCCGCGAAGCCTTGATGGCGGTCGCCAGGTCCGGATCGCGGGACGCTCGGGGGGAGATTTGAACTCCCGAGGGCTTGCGCCCACGGCGTTGCTAGCGGCAGGCAACCCCGCCGACTCCAGCGCCGCGCCCTACCGAGCTAGGCGACCCGAGCATTCGTCCTTCCGCGGCCGCACGATTGGCTCGGCCGTAATAAAGGTATTCAGCCGGGGAGCGAGCCACCTCTCTCGAACGCGCGCGCAGCCTCTACCCGCTCTCTCCCCGATGGATGGCTGGAGAGCAACCACCGTTCCCAGGGTCGTGGATGGGCGACGCTCAGGTTCATGTCGTGGAGCTTGACCATCGCCGACGCGAACGCGACCGGGTTGCGCGTGACCTCCAGGGCGAAGCGGTCCGCGCGGGCCTCGCGGCGCCGCGACCACGCGAGCTCCGGCGGCCCGAGGACGGTCGAGACAATCCCGCCCCATAGCAGGAGGAGCGGCAGCCCGGCCATGTCGCCGAGCGATGTGATTCCCAGGGCGTGGTACGTGGCCACGTACGCCCACGCGGCGACGAACCACATGACGAGGGAGATCCCCGCGCCCACGCCGACCCCCACGAGGAGATCGTGGTACCGCTGGTGCCCGAGCTCGTGCGCCAGGACGGTCTCCACCTCGTCTGGCGTGTAGGCCTGGAGCATCGTGTCCGTGATGACAACGCGCCGCGTCCTCCCGTAGCCCGTGACCGCGGCGTTCGACCGCCGCGTCTTCGCGGACGCGCCCATCTCGTAGACGCCGAGGACGGGGACACCCGCCTTCGCGGCGAGCGCCTCGAACCGCGCGCGCAGCGTCGCGTCCCGGAGGGGCTGGAAGCGGTAGAAGAGGGGAGCGAAGACCACCGGCGAGAGGAAGCCGAGGACGAGGGAAACGAGAATCCCGAGGGCCCATGCCTCGAGCCACCACCCCGCAGGCTGCGCGGCCAGGAGCCAAAGCAGCACGTTCCCCGCGAGGATCACGGCCCCGAGCCCAAGGGCGAACCACTTCGCCTCGTCCCCCAGCCACAAACGAACGGACTGCGTGGACAGGCCGAA
>JAJYKG010000033.1 GCA_021788795.1 Thermoplasmata archaeon
CCGATCTACGGCACGGGGCCGGAGGTCATGCGCGAGGGCGTGAAGGTCCTCAAAGCGGTGGAGGATGCTTTCGGCGTGCGCTTCGACTTCGTCCCCTATCCGTGCGGCGGCCAGCACTACCTGGACACGGGCGAGGAGTGGCCCGACGGTGCCTTCGAGTCGTGCAAGGCCGCGGACGCGATCCTGCTCGGGGCGGTGGGCCTGCCCAACGCCAACCTGCCCAACGGCGAGATTGCAGGGATCAACGTCCTCTTCGGCTTGCGCTTCGGCCTCGACCTCTACGCGAACGTGCGGCCCACGAAGCTCTACCCGAACGTGCGCCACAAGATCCACGACGGGTTCAAGCAGGTCTGGGAGCCGGGCAAGGTGGACTTCGTCATCATCCGGGAGAACACGGAAGGGCTGTACACGCCGACCCGCGGCTTCCTCGACCGCGGCGGGACGAAGGAGCTCGCGATTGACAGCCGCGTGATCACGCGCAAGGGCGCGGAGCGCGTCATCCGCTTCGCGTTCGAGCTGGCGAAGACTCGCGCGGGCGCGCCCGGAGACCACGCGCACCGCGTGACGTGCGTGGACAAGTCCAACGTCACCGCGGGCTGCAAGCTCTTCCGCGCCATCTACGACGAGGTCGCCGCGGGCTATCCCGGGATCCAGAGGGACTACGCGTACATCGACGCGTTCCTCCAGTGGCTCGTCCGCTCGCCCGAGGCCTACGACGTCGCGGTGACGTCCAACATGTTCGGGGACATCGCCACGGATCTCGCGGCGGTCCTCCAGGGCGGCATGGGCATGGCGGCCGGCGGCAACGTGGGCGACGCGCACGGGATGTTCGAGCCCATCCACGGGAGCGCGCCCAAGTACGCCGGGAAGGACGTCGTCAACCCGACCGCGATGGTCCTCGCGACCCAGATGATGCTCGAATGGCTCGGCCGCCGGAAGCGGGACAAGGCCCTCCAGGAGGCTGCGGCGGTGGTCGAGAAGGCCGTCGAGGCCGTCCTGAAGGACGGCACGACCCTCACCTACGACCTGGGCGGGCCGGCGAAGTGCAGCGAGATGGGCACCGCCGTCGCGCGGGCCACGACGAAGCTCGCGGCGTCGTCCGCCTGACCCTGCCTCAGTACTGCAGGAAGACGCGCCGGCATCCGTTGCACCGGTACGCGTCCATGTAGACGTTGCCCCAGCCGTCCGGCTTGAAGAGGACCTCTCCGCCGCGCGCGAGGCGCGTCTTCTCGGTCATCCACTTGGCCCCTTCGACGAAGCTCTCCGCCACGAGGAAGCCCTTGGTCATGGGCTTGCCGCAGGAGGGGCAGACGTCCGCGGGCATCGCCGGCAGGACGGCGGATACCCCACCATAACCCTTCGCCTCGGATAATCAATTTCGAGAGACGGGGGCACCCCGTCAGAGCGGGAACTTGTCCAGGACTTCCGGCCTCCGCCGTTCGCCGCTCTTCAGGTAGGCCTCCATCTCCTCCTTGAGGACCGGCGTCAGATCCTCGAAGACGTCCGTGAAAAGGGTCTCGATCGCCGGGGGCGGCGCCTTCTCGACCTCGCGGATCGTGTCCGTGATGAGCGCGTCCAGCTCCTGCCGCAAGGCGGTTTCCTTCTCCGCAGACCACAGACCCTTCAGCTCGAGGTACTTCCGCATGCGCTCGAGGGGATCCTTGCGCGTCCAACCCGCGACCTCTGCCGCGGACCGGTACCGCGTCGGGTCGTCGCTCGAGGAGTGCGGCCCCATGCGGTACGTGACGGCCTCGATGAGGGTGGGACCGCCGCCCGCGCGGGCCTTGTCCGCCGCGGCCTTCGTCGCGGCGTACACGGCGAGGAGGTCGTTGCCGTCCGCGCGGACGCCCTCGAACCCGTACGCCTGGGCTTTCTGCGCGAGGGTCTTGGCCGCGGTCTGCCGGGAGAGCGGCAGCGAGATGGCGTACTGGTTGTTCTTGCAGAAGAAGACGGTCGGCGTCTTGAATACGCCCGCGAAGTTCATCCCGACGTGGAAATCGTTCCCGCTCGTCGCGCCGTCCCCGAAGTAGGCCAGGGTCACGAGGGCCTCGCCGCGGATCTTCGCCGCCCAGGCCGTGCCCACCGCGTGGGGGATCTGGGTGCCGACCGGGCTCGACGCGGAAACGAAGTTGATGGACCGCCACCCGAAGTGGTTGGGCATCTGGCGGCCCTTGTTCACGTCCAAGCTGTTCGCGTACTCCAGGGCGATCATCAGCTTCAGGTCGAGGCCGCGGGTGAGGGCGCATCCCGGCTCGCGGTACGCAGGGAAGATCCAGTCCTCCTTGTTCAGCGCGAGGGTGCTGCCCACCTGGCACGCCTCCTCGCCCTCGCTGGGAACGTAGAAGCCGATCCGGCCCTGCCGCTGCAGGGAGAGCATTCGCGCGTCCAGCACGCGCACGAGGACGAGGTTCCGGTAGCCCCGCAGGAGCGTCTCCGCGGGGAGCTTGGGCTCCAGCTTGGAGTCGTACGTGCCGTCGACGTCGATGATCTGGAGCAGGTCTTCCTTCGCCATGGCGTCACGCCCCCGCGCCCTCGCGGCGCTGCCGCAGGACGCGCTCGAGGAAGAGCTCCCCGGCACGGTACGAGGAGCGGACGAGCGGACCCGCGGCGACGTAGGCGAAGCCCAAGGCCTCGCCCCGCACGCGCAGCGCGTCGAACGCCTCCGGGGAGACGTACTCCTGGACGGGGAGGTGCCACTCGCTCGGACGCAGGTACTGGCCCAGGGTGAGCAGGTCCACGCCGTTCGCGCGCAGGTCGCGCATCGCCTCGAGGACCTCCTCCCGCGTCTCGCCGAGGCCGAGCATCAAGGAGGACTTCGTGAAGAGCCCGGGCCGCATCGCCTTGGCGCCGCGGAGCACGGAGAGGCTCTGCTCGTAGTTCGCGCGGCGGTCGCGGGCAGCCCCCTGGAGGCGGCGCACGGTCTCCAGGTTGTGGTCCAGGACGTCGGGTCCTGCGTCGACGACCGTCCGCACGGCGTCCAGGTCGCCCTGGAAGTCCGGGATGAGGGCCTCCACGAGGATGCCCGGGCTGCGCGCCTTGATCGCGCGGATGGTGGCCGCGAAGTGGGACGCCCCGCCGTCGGGCAGGTCGTCCCGGTCCACGGACGTCAGCACGACGTACGTGAGCCCGAGGTCGGCGAGGGCCTCGGCGACCTTCCGCGGTTCGTCGAGGTCGAGGGCGCCCTGCGGGTTCCCCGACCGCACGGCGCAGAAGCGGCAGCCGCGGGTGCACAGGTCGCCCAGGAGCATGATCGTCGCGGTGCCGCCGCCCCAGCACTCCCAGACGTTGGGGCAGTGGGCCTCCTCGCAGACGGTGTGGAGGTCCAGGGTGCGGAGGAGCCCCTTGAGGTGCGCATAGCTCTCCCCGCCCGCGGGGCGCACCCGCAGCCATTCCGGCTTCCTCTCCGCGAGCATCGCCGGATGGCATGCCTTGGCGGTTTATTAGCTCTCCCGGTTCCGGAGGGGCAGGACGCCCGCCGGGCGCCGCCCCCGCCTGCGCCCGCGGTCCCGCGGACGCGTCACGGCCACGAGCCGGGGGGCGACGGCGGCTGCTGCGGCGGCTCCGCGGGTGGGACCGGGGGCATCGGCTGCGAGGGGTACGCCGGGGGCGCGTAGACGGGCGGCGGGACCTTGGCGGCCTTGCGGCGGCGCAGGAGGAGGACCGCGACCCCCGCGATCACGACCGCCGCAAGGATGACGAGGGCGCCCACCAAAGCGAGGTCGAGGACGGCCGGCCCTTGGACGTTGACGGTGAGCGTGTAGTCGACGGCGGTCAGGCTGGTCGTGATGACGAGCACGCTGAAGTCCGTGCCGTCGCTCGAGGCCACGGGGAACGTGTTCGAGTAGCTCGACACGCAGCTCTCCTGCGAGTACAGGACATAGTAGGAAGAGGCCGCGGTCACCGAGTGCCCCTTCGCGAACAGGGCCATGACGCAGCCTCCGCCCGAGGCCGTGACGGAGTAGGTGACGTGCGAGCCGGCGGCGGCCGTGAGCTCGTAGCTGTCCCAGAGGTCCGTGACGCTGATCGCGTTCGTGGCGGTGTACGGGTTCGCGCCCACGGTGTACGTCGTCGCCGCCGCGCTGGGCACGGCGACGAGGATCCCGAGGGCGATGAGGCACAGTCCCGCTAGGGCTCTCGTTCGGAGAAGCAAGGTCATCCCTCCATGCGGATAGCCCGCATCCGGTTTCGCGGTACATCATCGCGATGCGATGACCGAGCCGTGCGGAGCTTCGGCCCGCTCAGCCGAACCGGAAGCCGACCCCGTAGGAGCCGCGCGGGTAGGACCAACGGATCGCGCCCTTGCCGAGGTGCGTGCAGACGACGGCGCACGCGCCGAGCTCGATGCAGCCCTCCGTGTTGTACACGAGCTCGCCCTTCTCCAGGCGGTAGACCTTCGTCGGGCAGACGAAGAGGCAGGGCTTGCCCTCGCACGTGCGGCAGGTCTGCGTGTCCACCGTGATGAAGGGCTCCTCGTCGAACTCGAACTTGTCGAGGCCCACGCGGTCGTCCGCGCTGAGGATCTTCGAGGCGTCGGGCTTGGGAGGCTCCGGCATGGGGTCGCCGTGCGGATGCAGGGTCCCGCTAATAAAGGGTTGGACCGGGTCGTGAAGGCCCGCGAGGTCCATTCTCATCCGCGGAAACCGCCCCCAAAGGTTCGAGGGGTCCTGCCCCGCGTCCCCTGCCGTCCGAGCCCCTAACGGCCGATCCATGAAGGGAGCATGCCCGACACCCCCCAAGAAGCCCGCAAAGCCCTCCGACGCCGAGCCGCCGCGACGGGAGGAGCTGTGGAAGCTCCTCTCCGCGAACCTCGAGGCCGACCTCCCCGCCGGTCGCTTCCATCTGGCCGCCCAGCGGCTCCTGATCTTCCGGACCGAGGCGTTCGTGGACCTCCAGAAGCACCTCGAAGGGACGGTGGGGCTCTCCTCGAAGGGCTTCCTCTGCCTCGCCGGGGAGAAGAGCGGCCGGGAGGACCACTCCCTGTTCCGCGACTCCGTGGAACCGCCCTCGGGCTCCGAGGCGGAGGCGGCCTTCCTGGGCCGCTCGATCGCCCCGCTGTCCCTGCTGGGCGGGGGGCGCTTCGCGGTGGCCCCGGTCGACCGCGGGGCCCAGCGCTACCGCGTGACGCTGGAGAACAGCCCGATCGCCGAGGGCACCGGCGAGTCGAAGAAGCCCGTGTGCCGCCTGCTCGCGGGATGGATCGCCGGCACGGCGGAGCGGGCCCTCGGCCGGGACCTCCTGTGCGAGGAGACGTCCTGCCGCTCCCAGGGCAAGCCCCGGTGCGCGTTCGAGCTCCGGCCCATGCCCTACCGCTCAACGTCGTGTCACAAAGGCTTTTACTCCCCCTGCTTTTCCGCCTCGGGTCACGGTACGATGGCGGAGCATTTTGACGTGGTCGTCGTGGGCGCAGGTCCCGCGGGCTCCGCCGCGGCGCTTGCCCTCGCCCGGAAGAAGTTCTCCGTCCTCCTCGTCGAGCGAGGCCGCGCCCCGGGCACCAAGAACGTGTTCGGCGGGCGGATCTACGCCTGGCCCCTGTTCGACCTCGTCCCGGAGTGGGTCAAGGACTGCCCCGTGGAGCGCCTCGTGACGAAGGAGAGCCTCGCGTTCCTGACGCCGGAGGCGTCCCTCGGGATCTCGTTCGACTCCCCCAAGCTCGCGGAGGGGAAGGCCGCGAGCTTCACCGCGCTGCGCCCCAAGTTCGACGCCTGGCTCGCGAAGAAGGCGGAGGAGGCGGGGGCCATGCTCGTCACCGGGATCCGGATCGACGACCTGTGGCGGGAGGGCGGGAAGGTGAAGGGCGTCTTCGTCGCCCCGGACGACCGCGTGTCCGCAGACCTCGTCATCATCGCGGAGGGCGCGACCTCCACCCTCGTGCGGAGGGCGGGGCTCAAGGCAGACCTGGAACCGCGGGAAGTGAGCGTCGGCGTGAAGGAGACCGTCGAGCTGCCGCCGGAGACCCTCCAGGAGCGCTTCGGCCTCTCGGAGAAGGAAGGCGCCGCGGCCATCTACGCCGGATACGCGTCCCTGGGCCTCCGGGGCGGCGGCTTCCTGTACACGAACAAGGCGTCCCTCTCCCTGGGCCTCGTCATCTCGTCCGAGGACCTCGCGCGGAAGAAGCTCGAGGTGCAGGACGTCCAGACCAAGTTCCGCATGCACCCGGCGATCCAGAAGCTCGTGAAGGGCGGCAAGCTCGTCGAGTACAGCGCTCACCTCGTCCCCGAGCTCGGCAAGGGGATGATGCCCCGGCTGGCGGGGGACGGCGTCCTCGTCGCAGGGGACAGCGCGGGCTTCCTGATCAACAACGGCTACACCTTCCGCGGCGTGGACCTGGCCATGGCCTCCGGGATGGCCGCGGCCGACGCCGCCGAGGCCGCGCGCGCCGCGGGCGGCATGAGCGCCGCGAACCTCGCGGCCTACGAGCGCTTCCTCCGGGCGCGCAACGTCCTCACGGACCTTGAGGCGTTCGCCCGGACGCCCCTCTACCTGAAGAACGAGCGCCTCTTCGACGTGTACCCGCGTCTCCTCGTCGACCTCGCGGAGCGCGTCTACCGCGTGGACGGCACGGCGCGGGAGCGCCTGATCGACAGCGTCCTCAAGGGGACGAACGCCTCCGGCGTCTCGAAGCTGTCCCTGCTCATGGACCTCGTCCGGGGAGCGCGATCCATGTGACCGCGCCCGGCGAGAAGCGGGGACCTCGGATCGCCGTCTGCATCAAGCAGGTCCCGAAGGCCCAGGAGCTCCAGGTCGATCCGGTCACGAAGACCCTCAAGCGGGTCGGCGTCCCGAGCGAGATCAACCCGCCCGACCAAAACGCCCTCGAGACGGCCCTCGCCCTCAGGGAGAAGCACGGCGGCGAGATCGTCGTCCTCTCCATGGGCCCGACCTCCTTCGACGAGAGCCTCGAGCGGGCGATCGCGATGGGGGCGGACCGCGCCTACCTGATCTCCGACCGCAACCTGGGCGGCTCGGACACGGTGCCGACGGCCCTCACGCTCACGCGGGCGGTCGAGAAGGTCGGGGACGTGGACCTCGTCCTGTGCGGCGAGGAGACCACGGACGCCTCCACGGGCCACGTGGGCCCGGGCATCGCGGGGCACATGGGCATCCCGCAGATCACGTACTGCTCCGCCGTCTCCCTCGTCGACGGCCGCGTCCGCGGCGTGCGGATGATCGAGGACGGCGCGGAGACCTGGGAGGCCCCGATGCCCTGCGTGGTCACCGTGGACTTCGGGTGCAACAAGCCGCGGCAGCCCACCCTCACGGGGAAGATCCGGGTGAAGCGCGGCGGCCTCGTCACGCACTGGAGCGCCGCGGACCTCGGGCTGGAGCCGTCCCAGATCGGCCTGAAGGGCTCGCCCACGATCGTCGCGAAGGTCGACACGGTCCAGCTCCCGAGCCGCCAGGGCAAGATCTTCGAGGAGGAGCCGACGATCGCGGTCTCCCTCCTCCTCGACGCGCTGCGGAAGGACAAGGTGATCCCGTGAGCCACGCGCACCCTGCGTCCCCGGCCATGGAGGCGCACAAGGGCGTGTGGGTCTTCCTCGAGGCCCGCAACGGCGCGCTGCGGGACGTGAGCGTGCAGCTCATCGGCGAGGCGCGTCGGATCGCGGACAAGCGGGGGACGGACCTCACGGGCATCCTGCCGGGATGGAAGGTCGAGCCCCTCGCGCGCCACGCGATCGAGTGCGGCTGCGACCGCGTGATCCTCGTGGAGGACGCGCGCCTCGAGTTCTACACCTCGAGGCCGTACACGAAGGTCCTCGCGACCCTCCGGTGGCGGCACAACCCGGAGGTGATCCTGTTCGGGGCCTCCAAGAACGGCCGGGACCTCGGCGGCCGCCTGCACGCGGCGATCGACACGGGCCTCGCCGCGGACTGCGTCCGCTTCGACGTCACCGAGGAGGGGTTCCTCGACATGATCCGCCCTGCCTTCGGAGGGAAGAGCCTCGCCCACATCCACTGCGAGAAGCACCGCCCCCAGATGGCCTCGGCCCGATGGAACGTGTTCCCCATGCCCCGGCGCGACCCCGCGCGGTCCGGGGAGGTCGTCCGCGAGACCGTCCCGCTCGAGGACGCGGACTTCGACACGAAGATCGTGGACTTCAAGCCGACGGAGAGCCGCGAGACCCGGAAGATCGACGACGCGCGCGTCCTCGTGTCCGGAGGCTTCGGCCTCGGCGACCCGAAAAACTTCGTCCTCCTCGACGAGCTCGCGACCCTCCTCGGCGGCGCGGTGTCCTCGTCCCGGAAGCCCGTGGACCTGGGCTGGGTGCCGAAGGCCCTCCAGGTCGGCCAGACCGGGAAGACCGTGCGGCCGGACCTCTACATCGCCGTCGGGATCAGCGGCGCGGTGCAGCACCTGGCGGGCATGCAGGAGTCCGCGAAGATCGTCGCGGTGAACAGCGACCCCAAGGCGGCCATCTTCGAGATCGCGGACTACGGCATCGTGGGCGACCTCTTCCAGGTCCTCCCCGAGATGATCCGCCAGCTCAAGGCGTTCCGGGCGCAGGCGCAGGCGGCGCCCCCTCCGGAAGCAGCTCCGCCAGGGCGACGCGACGGAGCGTGACGCCGAACACGGTCTGGAAGTGGACGATTACGGACGCCTTGACGTCCTCCAGGTCCACGGGGTGGCCCAGGACCTTCTCCATGGACGTCATGATCGTCCCCGCGTGGCCGCACGGGCGGATCCGGAGGAAGGAGGCCAGGTCCGTGCTCACGTTGTGCGCGAACCCATGGAACGTGACGCTCCGCTGGACCGCGAGGCCGAGGGAGGCGATCTTCTTCCCGCCGACCCAGACGCCGCGCTCCGGGCCCTCGTGGGACGCCTCGATCCCGAAGTCCGCGCACGCGCGGATGAGCACCTCCTCGAGGTCCGTGACGAGGCGCTTCACCTCGAGGCGGTCGGGCAGCTTGAGGATCGGATAGCCGACGAGCTGGCCGGGGCCGTGGAAGGTCGCCTCGCCGCCCCGCTCCACGCGGAACACGGGGAGGGTCTTGTCCAGCACGTCCGCGTCCGTGCCGCGGCGGCCCAGGGTGACCACGGGGTCGTGCTCCACGAGGATGAGGCCGTCCGGGATGAGATCGTCCGCGCGGCGCGCCGCGAGGGCTCTCTGGGCCGCCCAGGTCGCCCCGTACTCGGCGCGCCCGAGGTCCAGGAGCCACGCGTCGCGGAACACGACCCCGTCCGCGTCGCCGCCCTGGGTGGTCTCGAGCATCGGCCGCGTCACCGGTTCAGCACGTGGATCGCCTGGCCGAGCGCCGCCTCCGCCGTCTCCATGATGCCCTCGGGCAGGGTGGGGTGCGGGTGGACCGTGAGGGCGACGTCCTCGACCGTGGCGCCCATCTCGATGGCCAGGGCGAGCTCGCTGATCAGGTTGCTCGCCTCCGGGCCGACGATCGCCGCGCCCAGGAGGACCTTGGATTCCGGGTCCGAGATGAGCTTGACGAAGCCGTCGGACTCGCCCTGGGTCAGCGCGCGGCCGATCGCGCCGAAGGGGACCTTGGCCACCTTGACCGCCCTCTTCTCCTGCGCGGCCTGGTGCTCCATCAGGCCGACCGTCGCGATCTCCGGGTCCGTGAAGATCGCGGAGGGCATCGCGCGGTAGTCGACCTCGACGTTCTCGCCTCCGATGACCTCGGCCGCGGTCAGGCCCTCCATGGTCGCCTTGTGCGCCAGGAACGGCTGGCCGACCACGTCCCCGATCGCGAAGACGTGGGGGTTCGACGTGCGCAGCTGGGAGTCGACGGTCACGTAGCCCTTCGGGTTCGTCTGGACGCCGGCCTTGTCCGCGGCCAGCCCGTCCGTGTTCGGGCGCCGGCCGACGGTCACGAGGACGACGTCCGCGCGGACCGTGAGCGGTCCCTCGGGCGTCTCGGCCTCGACGACCGCCTGGCCGTCCTCCTCCCGCCACGACTTGCCCTGCGACCTCGTGTGGCTCTCGACCCCGAGCTTGCGCAGGTGCCGCTCGACGACGCGCACGACCTCGGGGTCCATCCCGGGCAGGAGCTGCTCGAGCAGCTCGACCACGACGACCTTCGTGCCCAGCTTCGCGTAGAACGTGCCGATCTCCAGGCCCGAGATCCCGCCGCCAATGACGAGCATGGCCTTCGGGATCGCGGGGAGCTCGAGGGCCTCCTTCGTGCTGAGGATCCGCTTCCCGTCGAATCGGAACGCGGGCAGGTCCGAGGGCCGCCCGCCCGTCGCGATGATCGCGTCGCCGAACTCGACGTCCTCCGCGCGGCCGTCCGGATAGCGGGTGCGTACGGTCTTGCCGTCCACGAAGGACGCCTCCGCGAACGCGACCTCGACGCCGTTCCCCTTCTCCAGGGTGGCGACGCCGTTCACGAGCTTGTCCACGACGGACTGCTTCCACGCCTGGAGGCGAGCCATGTCCACCTTCGCCGGCCCGGCGTCGATGCCCCACTCCGCGGCGCGCTCGATCGTCTTCACGAGGCTCGCGGCGTGGATGAGCGCCTTGCTCGGGATGCATCCGTAGTTCAGGCACTCCCCGCCGAGCTTGTGCCGCTCGACGAGCAGGACCTTCTTGCCCAGCTGGGCCGCGCGGATCGCGGCCGGGTACCCTCCGGGGCCGCCGCCGATGACGACCACGTCGACCTTTCGCGCCACGGCCGGGCCGAAGGTCCCCCCTGACTTTATGCCTTTGGGCCGCGGCGCGTGGGCCCGGAAGGGCTTACGGGTTGCCCGGGGGCGGCGGCGTCGCGGGCGGCTGAGCCCCTGGCGGGGCCATCGCGGGCCGGCGCCGGCGTCGCATGACGAGCAGCGCACCGACCACGACCATGACGGCCACGATCAGGATGGGGCCCAGGTAGGGCGGCTGCGTGAAGAAGTCCGCGAGGGCGTTGCTCTGCGTGGGCACCACCTGGTACGTTGTCTCCGTCTGCCCAATCTTCTGCTGCGCGGTCGCCGGGCTCGTGTTCTTGAGCTCGACGACGGGGAAGTTGGCGGTCCCCGTGCAGACGACGAGCTGGTACCCGACGACCATGCCCGCGCCCGCGGCCGGGAAGTCCGGCGCGTAGACCGCGCCGTAGCCGAACGGAAGGAGCGACGGGCTTGACGAGTACGCCGGGCACTGGTACGAGGCGTCCGTGATCAGGTACGTGGAGTGGATGGTGTTGTCGGAGAGGGACTCCGCGGAAGCGATCGCGCGGAAGTTCGCGTCCAGGGGGACCGGGTAGTCCGTCACGACGCCCTGGTTCACGAGGTAGCTCGGCCCCACCAGGATCGAGACCTTCGAGAGGTCGATCGGGAAGGAGCTGAGGCCCGTCGCCGTGAGGCCGGCGTTGTGCAGCGCGAGCGTGAGGTTGCCGAAGAAGGCCTGCTCGTCCGCGCTGCTGAGGCCCTGGACGTTCACCGTGCCGGACAGGGTCGCGCCGACGGTGGCGGTCGTGTTGGCCCACCACGTCTTGTTGTCCGAGATCGGGAAGTTGAAGTAGTCCCACGCGGGGCTGAAGAGCATCCGGACCTGGTGCTGGGTGTTCGCGGTCATGCTGAACGTGGGGCTCTCGTACGCCACGGTCACCGTGCACGTGGTCGTGTTCGTCGTCTCCGCGGGGAGGTGGTAGCCCGAGAAGGCGATGTCCGCCTGGAACGTGGAGTTGTCCACGACGCTGTGGTACGCGAGGTCGGAGACCTGGAGGAGGCTGGTCCCGGAGGACGTCGCCAGGATCGTGGCGTCCAGGGTCGCGGCCACGGTGCCGCTCGTGGTCGGGACGGTCGGCGGCGTGCAGAGGGTGCCATACATCGTCCCCGTGTAGGTCCCTGCCTGGGGCAGGCCCGCGACGGTCACGTTCGCCGCGACGTGGAGCTTCATGCCCTCCGCGGCCTGGGAGGCCAGCGTGTAGTACGACGACGTCACCTGGGAGACCGTGTCGACCTGCCAGGAGTCGAGGGAGCCCGTCACGTTGAGTTCCTGGATGCTCTGGAACCCGTACGCGGTCGGGTTGCTCTTCACCATGTCGAGGTACGTTCCGGCGAGGCTGCCGAGGTCGTAGTTCGTGCCGTATCCGACCGACTGCCCCTGCGTCCACGTGGGGACGGACGCGGAGGTGGCGGCGGATGCCGGCACCGCGAGCGCGGAAAGAGCGATCGCCAGGGCTACGACGAACGGGAGGCCGAGCTTCAGGAGCCGCATAGCATCTCTCCGGTTTCGCATCGCAATCCCCGGAGGCTATTTATGAATTTCCTCCCAAACGTCTCCGCGTGACAGCCTCCGCCCGGCGAATCACGCAGAAGGAGCCTCTTTTGTGCATTCCGCGGGGCCGCTCGGCGGCCGCGCAGCGCCCTCACGCCAGGTCGACGAAGAGCATCGCCGGGTGCTCGAGGTAGTTCCGCACGGACTGCACGAAGGCCGCGCCCACGTGGCCGTCGATCACGCGGTGGTCGAAGGAGCAGGAGACGTACATCATGTCGCGGATCACGATGTGGTCGTCGCGCACCACGGGCCGCTTCTCGATCTTGTGGATGCCCAGGATCGCGACCTCGGGCCAGTTGATGATCGGCGTCGCGAGGATCCCGCCCTCCTTCCCGAGGGACGTGATCGTGAACGTCGAGCCCTGGACGTCGTGCAGGGAGAGCTTCTTGTCGCGGGCCGCGGCCGCGAGGCGCTCCACCTCCGCCGCGAGGGCCCAGAGGTCCTTCTGGTCCGCGTCGTGGACGACCGTGACGTTGAGCCCCTCCTCGGTCGCGGTGGCGATCCCCAGGTTGTAGTAGTGCTTGACGACGATCTCCTGGCGCTCGTCGTCCACGGACGCGTTCAGCGTGGGGAACTCCTTGAGGGCCGCGATGCAGGCCTTGATGAAGAACGGGAGGTAGGTCAGCTTGACGCCCTTCTTCGCGCCCGCCTCGTTGAGCCGGTCCCGCAGCTGCACGAGGTGGCTCATGTCCACCTCCTCCACGTAGGTGAAGTGGGCCGCCGTGGACCTCGACTTCGCCATCTTGTCGTAGATGCGCTTGCGCAGGCCGTGGATCGGGATCCGCTCCTCGCCGGCCGCGGGCGCGAGGGGGACCGCGGGCTTCGGTGCGGCCGCGGGACTGGCCGCGGGGGCGGGTCCGCGGGAGCCGCCCCGAACGTCGGCTTCCGTGACGCGGCCGCCCGGCCCCGTGCCGCGGACCGATGCGAGGTCGACGCCGAGCTCGCGCGCGAGCCGCCGGACCGCGGGGGCCGCGAGGGTCTCGCCGCGGGGGGCCGCGGGCGGGGCGGGCG
>JAJYKG010000301.1 GCA_021788795.1 Thermoplasmata archaeon
CGGTCGACCAGCGCATGAAGTCCCGGGGCGTTGTGTGGTCCGAGCTCGAAGAGAAGCTGAAGAAGCTCGGGGAGGCGCAGGAGCTCAAGCGGACGGTCGGCAACACGGAAAAGAAGACGAAGGCCGTCGTCGTCGAGGCGGGCGAGCCCTCCTTCAAGAAGCTCCAGCGCATCGTCGAGCAGCTGCGCTCCACGAAGATCAAGGGGATCGACGGCATCCGCCGCGCGATCATCCGCAAGCGCGGGGACGAGTACGTCATCTACACGGAGGGGTCCAACCTCTCCAAGCTTCTCGAGCTCCCCTACGTGGACGCCGCGCGGACGACGACGAACTCGATCCAGGAGATCTTCGAGGTGCTCGGGATCGAGGCCGCGCGGAACGCGATCATCAACGAGGCGTACAACACCCTCCAGGAGCAGGGGCTCACGGTGGACATCCGCCACATCATGCTCGTCTCGGACATGATGACAAACGACGGGGACGTGAAGGCGATCGGCCGGCACGGGATCTCGGGGCGCAAGTCCTCCGTCCTCGCGCGGGCCGCGTTCGAGATCACCGCCCACCACCTGCTCCGAGCCGCGATCACGGGCGAGGTCGACTACCTCGACGGCGTGGCGGAGAACGTGATCGTGGGCCAGCCCGTCACCCTGGGCACCGGCGCGGTGAACCTCGTGTACAAGCCGCCCGCGAGCTTCCCCAAGCAGCCGGTGCCCCCGCCCAAGCCCGCGGCGCCCCCCGCGCCGTCGGCGCCGGCCGCGGAGGCGAGCGAGCCCGCGGTCCCGGTCGAGAAGGAGGTCTCCCCATGATCGATGTCCCCCGTGCCCTGCGCATCGCGGCGGGCACCGGCGACGTGCGCTTCGGCGTGAAGGAAGTTCGCAAGGCTGTCAAGGCGAGGGCGGCGAAGATGGTCGTCGTCGCGTCCAACTGCCCCCCGGAGGCCCTCCAGGGCCTCGGGGACGTGAGGACGCTCGCCTTCCCCGGCACGAACGCGGAGCTCGGGGCGTCCTGCGGCGTCCCGTTCTCCGTCGCGGCCCTCGCCGTCGTCGCCCCCGGGGAGTCGAACATCCTGAGCGCCTAGGTGCCGCATGGCGGAAATCACGTTCGACGAGCAGACGATCAAGTACGTCGCCCTGTTCCAGGACCTCACGCACACGACCGTCGTCGACTGCGTGGAGGCCGAGGACCGCCTCATCTTCGTCGTCAAGGAGGGCGACATCGGCAAGTCGATTGGGAAGAAGGGCGAGAACGTCGCGAAGCTCAAGCGGCTCCTGAGCAAGGACATCCACGTCGTCGAGTTCTCCACGCAGCCCGAGAAGTTCGTGGCGAACGTCTTCCGCAACTACGACGTGAAGGGCGTCCAGATCGAGCAGCGCGGGGACATCACCCACGCCACGGTGACCGTGGACGCGAGCAAGAAGGGGCGTGCGATCGGGAAGGAAGGCCGGAACCTCCGCGTGTCCCGGGACCTCATCGCGCGACACCACCCGATCCAGAGCGTCAGCGTGGCGTGACGGCGAGGGGACGCGCCCCCTCCGTCGTCGGGGCACTTACGCCGGTACGGTTGAAACGACCGAAAGCTTAGATAGCCGCACCGAATCGACCGCCTCTCAAGGACGCGAGCCGTCCGTCCGGACTCCGTGTCGCGGCCTTGGGGTGTTCCCATCCAGTACAAGTGGACGGTCCTGCTGGTGACCACGGTCGGCGTCATCATGTCCGGGATCGACTCCCGGATCGTGATCATCGGCCTGCCCCAGGTCGCCGCCGCCCTCAACGCGAACGTGGAGCAGGCGATCTGGATCACCCAGGCGTACGTTCTCGGGAGCACGGTCGCGCTCCTGCTCATCGGGCGCGTCTCGGACATCGTCGGCCGCGTGCGGATCTACACGACCGGCTTCGGTGTCTTCACGGTCGGCTCCCTGCTCGTGAGCCTTTCGGGGGACCCGAACCAGGTGATCATCTTCCGGTTCATCCAGGGCCTGGGGTCCGCGATCCTCTTCACGAACAGCGCCGCGATGATCGTGGACGCGACCCCGGAGTCGGAGCTGGGCTACTTCCTCGGCATCAACCAGGTCGCCTTCCGCATGGGCGCCATGGCGGGCCTGACCTTGAGCGGCATTATCCTGACGGTCTTCGTGGACTGGCGGGCCCTCTTCTACATCAACATCCCCATCGGCATCTTCGGGACGCTCTGGGCGCGGGGGAAGCTCAAGGAGATCGCCAAGCTCGAGAAGGGCGCCCCCATCGACTGGGTGGGCTTCGCGTCGTTCACCGTGTTCATCTCGGCCCTCCTGCTCGCGCTCACGCTCGCCGCCTACGGGGCCATCGAGGACTGGCTCGTTACCGGGCTGACGGTCCTGATGGTGGCGTCCCTCGCGGCCTTCGCCTACATCGAGCTGCGGACGAGGTACCCGCTGCTGGACCTGAAGCTCCTGCGGATCCGCGAGTTCTCCGGGGGCGTCGTGGCCCAGCTCCTGAACGCGGTCGCCTTCGGCGCGGTCCTGCTCCTGCTGAGCATCTACCTGCAGCAGATCAAGGACCAGACGGCGCTCATCGCGGGCCTCGTCATGATCCCGCTGGACGTCACCACGGTGCTCCTGGGGCCGCTGAGCGGGAAGCTCTCCG
>JAJYKG010000302.1 GCA_021788795.1 Thermoplasmata archaeon
GAGGCCGCGGGCCGGGGCCGCGAGCCGCACCCCGGCGACGAGGTCGTCGATCCGGCCGTAGCGGTTCGAGAAGCTGCCCGCAGCCCGCGTCGCGATCCACCCGCCCAGGGTGGAGAACTCCCAGGATTGCGGGAAGTGCCCGAGGGCGAGCCCCTTCGCCTGGATGGCCTCCTCGAGGAGCGGACCGCGGATGCCCGCGCCCGCGGTGACGAGGCCGGAGGCCCCGTCGATGGACCGGACCCGGTTCATGCGCCGCAGGTCCAGCGTCAGGGCGGCCGCGAACGTCCCGCCCGCGAAGGGCTCGACGCCGCCGACCACGCTCGTCCCGCCGCCGAACGGGACGACCGCGTACCGGCGGCGGGCGGCGAACTCGAGGACCGCGGCCACCGCGGACTCGTCCTCCGGGAAGAGGACGGCGTCGGGGGCCCGGTAGAGCGTGCCGGAGCGGAGGCGCAGGAGGTCCTTGTAGCTCCGGCCCACGGCGTGGGCCACCCGGTCCCGGTGCTCCGCGGAGACGTTCCCCTCGCCCACGAGCTTCTCGAGCTCCCCCAGCTCGTCCGGGGAGAGCAGGGAGGGCGGCAGGCGCACCTGCTCGATCGGCGGGACGGTCCGTCGCACGGTGAGGTCGGCCTTGAGGCGGTCCTGGAGGTACCGCGCGAGGACGGGCGCGCCCTCGAGGGGACGGGAGTGGTCCTCCCATCCCCATCCCCACCACTTGACCGCTCTCGACTCCATGTCGCGCGGCGAAACGGGTCTGGCGATAAAGAGGTTCTGTCCGGTCCACGCCGGGCAGTGGACCCTGCGGACGGAGCGGCCGTCCGGGGACGGTTCCGAGGAATACCCGATATTCCTTCAGGCATGGCGATGGCAACAACCGTTATGTGCGACGCCGGGCGAGTGGGGGCCATGGCCATCCAAGTCACGATGACGGGAAGCTGGTACCGGACGCCCGAGATCGCGGCGCTCGCGGCGAAGAGCCCGACGGGGGAGATCTCCCTCGATCACCGGGCCGAGATCGAAGCGGCCGAGCGCGCGGCCATCCGGGACCAGGTCCATCCCGGGGGCAGCGCCCGAGGGCTGGATTGGGTCAGCAACGGGGAGCAGAGGAAGCTGGGCTACACCCAGTTCATCCCGAATCGGTTCGAGGGCTTCTCGGCGACGGAGCGGGTCCCGATGCCCCTCAACCCGGCCCTCCTCACGGAGATGCAGGAGTCGAACCCCGCGGTCCTCAAGCTCATGCAGGAGCAGGGCGCCCCCGTTTTCGGTCCGCCGAAGATTGTGGGGCCGCTCGCGTACCGGGGGGAGGCCCTGGCGAAGGGGGAGGCCGCGCAGGCCGTCCGTCTGGCCAAGCAGGAAGGAGCGCGGCGAGTCTTCGTGCCCTCGCCCTCGCCCGGCGTCACGACCCTGTTCTTCCCGCGCGGGGGGCCGTACAAGGACCACCTCGAGTACCTGGATGCCCTCGCGAAAGAGCTCCGGAAGGAGTACCGCGCCCTTCTCTCCGTGGACGGGGCGGACCTTCAGATCGACGCACCGGACCTGGCCATGGGGAAGAACGTCGCGGCGGACTGGGGCATCGACTTCTACGACGCCCTGCCGCACCACATCGACGCGATCAACGAGGCGATCGCCGGCCTCCCCGCGGACCGGATCCGGGTCCACTACTGCTACGGCAACTACCTCGGCTCCCACCGCCTCGACGCAGACTTCCGCCGGATCCTGCCGGAGATCGCCCGGCTCCGGGTGGGCACGATCGTCGGGGAGACCGCGAACCCGCGGCACGAGGGGGACGTGCTCCACGTCGAACGGTACGTGAGGGAGCACGGGTGGCCGGAGCATCTCCGCTTCGCCGCGAGCGTGATCGACGTGAAGACGCCCTTCGTCGAGGCGCCGGAGACGGTCGCGGCCCGGCTGGAGCGCCTGGCGCGGATCGAGGGCTTCGCCCCGGAGAACGTGCTTGGAGGCACGGACTGTGGCTTCCAGACCTTCCTGGGGTTCGATAACGTGACGCGCACGGTGGCCCTGCAGAAGCTCGCGTCCCTGGCCGAGGGCGCCGCCCTCGCGTCCGAGCGCCTCGGCCTGGACTGAACTCCTGGTCACATTGGGGCAAAGACACTTAGACCGGTCCCGGGTCGGAAGCCCCGCCCGCCCGGCCGGAGGACCGCCCTTCGCGGCCTCCGCATCTCGGGCGTGGCGGAGGCGACATTGTGAGGAGAATCGTAGGAATCGCTGTCGGCTTGTCCGTGATCGCGACCCTGGCCATCGTGGCCACTCCCCTGCTTGCGGCAGCCCCGCCGGGGAAACCGCTCTTCGTCGTGGACAGCTTCGCCGGGGTCTCCGGCGTCTACGTCGGATCGGCGACCCCGCTGCGCGGGATCCCGGGCGGCGGCTTCCCCTGGGTCATCGCCGAGGGCAAGGCGAAGGTCAGCTCCAACGGCCAGCTCAACGTGGAGGTCGAGGGCCTCGTGATCGATCCGTCGAACGCCGCCGCGCAGTCGAAGGGCGTCGCGGGCATCAACCCGCTGAAGTACTTCTTCGCCACGTTCAGCTGCCTCAGCAACGACGGCACGACGGTCAACGTGAACACGGCCGCGTTCCCCGCCACGCCGACGGGCAACTCG
>JAJYKG010000034.1 GCA_021788795.1 Thermoplasmata archaeon
CTCGCCCGTCGTAGCGGAGGCCAGTTCCCCTTGCGTCATGGGTCCACCATCTCAAGGGAACAACGGCGTCCCGGAGTCCATGTAGTGCGCGCACTCAGAATATGTGAAATAAGCATCGACAGGGGGAGGGGGACGAAGCCCTCCCTCCGGACAATATGGAAAATGGTTCGGCCCATCCGGGCGGCGTTTCACTTCAGCGCGAATTCCGCCTGGTGGGTCTCGGCGACCTCGAAGCGGTCCAACTTCCACGCCTCGAAGTCCTCGTTCGTCTCAAGGTCCTTCTTTCGTTCCATGGATCGCACCACGGTGGGGGTCATCTATAGGGATGCGGTCCGGAGTCTATAGGTGCCGCAGAAACTATATAGTATCTATGGGGCAGCCCGTGCCCCTCTCCGGCCGCGGAGAGGCCTGCACGGATGCGACCCCCGCAGATGAACGCCGTCGACGGCAATCTCAGGCCAGGTGCCGCTTCTCCCGGTCCGCGGCCCGGATCCGGGGCAGCGTCTCGCCCGTGACCATGTACACGACCCGCAGCCCGATGTTGACGGCGTGGTCCGCGATGCGCTCGAGGTGACGCGCCACGAGGATGTACCGGGCGCCGGCGGCGATCGGCAGGCGGCCCGCCTCCATGTGGCCCACGATCTCCTGGAACACCTCGTCGTGCAGACGGTCGACTTCGTCGTCGACCGCCATGATGTTTCGCACGGATTCCGCGTCACGCTTCACGAAGGCCCCGATGGCCGTGTCCACCATGCGGATCGTGTGCTCCGCCATCTGGGGGATCTTCACGAGGTCTGCGAGGCCGGGGGGCGGGCCGCCGGGGAACTGGAGGGAGACCTCCGCGATGTCCTTCGCGTACCTCCCGATGCGGTCCAGGTCCGTGGTGATCTTGAGGGAGGTCGTGATGGCCCGGAGGTCGCGGGCGACGGGGGCGTGGAGGGCGATCAGGTCCACGCACGTGCCCTCGATCTCTTCCTGGAGGCCGTAGAGCTCCTGGTCGAGCGTGAAAACCTCCTCCGCGATCGCCGGGTCCCCGCGGGACAGCGCGTCGACGGCCTTCCGGATCGCGAGCTCGCTCAACTCCGCCATGGTGGCCATGTTCTCGTTCAGTTTGTCGAGACCCTTCACGAGGGCCTTGCGCTCCGCCTTCTCGGGCATCAGCCAAACCTCCCGGTGATGTACTTCTCCGTGAGCTCCTCGCGCGGGTGCTCGAAGAGTTCCCGGGTGCGACCGAACTCGATAAGCTTTCCGAGGTACATGAAGGCCGTCCAATCCGCGACACGGGCGGCCTGCTGCATGTTGTGCGTTACGATGACGACGGTGTAGTCCTTCTTGAGGTCGAAGATGAGGTCCTCGATCTTCGCGGTCGCAATCGGGTCGAGGGCGGAGCAGGGCTCGTCCATGAGGAGGACCTCCGGCTCGACGGCCAGGGCGCGGGCGATGCAGAGCCGCTGTTGCTGGCCCCCCGAGAGGCTCATGCCGCTCTTCCCCGTGCCGTCCTGGACCTCGTCCCACAGGACTGCCTGCTTCAGGCTGCGGATGACGCGGCCGTCGAGCTCGTCCGGATCCCGGATCCCCCCGAGCTTGAGCCCCGCAGCCACGTTGTCGTAGATGGTCATCGTCGGGAAGGGGTTGGGCTTCTGGAAGACCATGCCCACCTTGCGGCGGACGGCCACGGCCGGCTGCTCGTAGATGTCCTCGCCGTCGAGGAGGACCTTGCCCTCGACCCGCGTCTTGGGGAGGATCTCGTGCATGCGGTCCAGGCAGCGGATCAGGGTCGATTTGCCGCAGCCGGAGGGACCGATGATCGCGGTGACGGCGTGTTCCTCGATGTCCATCGTGACGTCCTCGATGGCCTTCTTGGAGCCGTACCAAGCGGAAAGATGCTGGGTCTGCATCTTCACGTTCATCGGGCCACCTCCGCCAAGCTGAAACGGCCGCGCAACGCAAGCCGCGAGACCACGCTGATGCCGAGCATCATGAGGACGAGGACGAACGCCGCGCCCCATGCGAGGTGCTGCCAGTTCGGGTACGGGCTCAGGCCGAAGGTGTAGATGACGAGCGGCATGGCCGCGATGGGCTGGTTCAGGCCCTGGAAGAAGTACGGACTGCCGAAGGCGGTCATGATGAGGGGCGCCGTCTCCCCGCTCACACGGGCCACGCCGAGGAGGGCCCCCGTCACGAGCCCGCTCCTCGCGGATCCCAGGACGACCCCGGTGATGACGCGGTGCTTCGGCAGGCCGAGGGCCAGGGCGGCCTCCCGCGTCGCGTTCGGCACCAGCTTGAGGGCTTCCTCGGACGTGCGCGCGATGATGGGCACCATGATCGTCGCGAGGGCGAGGACGCCCGTGAGCGTGCTGAAGACGGAGCGCGGATCCGTCCAGCCCGCACGGCCGAGCTCGAAGATGAGCGTATACGCGAAGATGCCGACCACGATGGAGGGGATCTGCAGCATGACGTCCACGAAGAAGCGCACCCCCCGCCCGAGCCGATTATTCCCGTACTCGGACAGATAGATTCCGGCCAAGACGCCCACCGGCATGGCCACCAGGGACGCAAGTCCCACGAGGACCAGGGTGCCCTCGATGGCATTGCCGACCCCGCCGGGCGTGCAGGTTTCGGTCGACGCCGAGCCGCACGGAGGCGGGACCGCCGAGGTGAAGAATCCCGGGTTGAGGGACTGGATCCCCTGGCTTGCCGCCGTGAACAGGATGCTGCCCAGCGGAACGAGGGCGACCACGACGCAGGCCAGCGCCGCCGTGCTCATGGCGCGGTCCTTCCAGATCCGCCGGGCTGCCCGATCAAACCGCAGCTTCATTCCGTCACCTCCAACACCCGGAGGACGCGCGTGAGGAACAGGCGCGCGACGACCGTGACGAGGACGGCGACGAGCATGAGGACGAGGCCCAGCTCGATGAGAGCGCTCGTCTCGAGCGGGCCGGCCTCCGTGAAGTTGTTCGCGATCCAGCTCGCGATCGTCTGGCCTTGGTCGAACAAGGAGCCGAAGATGGCGTTGCGGTTGCCGATGAGCATCGTGACGGCCATCGTCTCGCTGACCGCTCGGCCGAGCCCGAGGATGACCGCGCCGAGGATCCCCGACCGCGCGTAGGTCAGGACGGCCATCCGGGTCGTCTCCCAATGGGTGGCTCCGATCGCAAGGGCCGCCTCGCGCTGGGTCTGGGGCACCGCGAGGAAGGCTTCCCGGGAAATCGCGGAGATCGTGGGGATGATCATGATCGCCAAGATGACGCCGGCGGTGAAGACGTCCGTCCCGACGGGCGTGCCAGAGAAGATCGGGAGGAAGCCGAACACGGACTGGACTGCGGGCTCGACCGAGTCGCGCATGACGGGGGCGAGGACGAAGACCCCCCAGAGACCGAAGACGACGGATGGAATGGCGGCGAGAAGCTCAATCACGTAGGTAAGGGGGACGCGCAGCCAGGGCGGGGCGAGCTCGGAGAGGAAGATCGCGATCCCGAGGCTGACGGGCACGCCGAGGAGGAGCGCCAGTCCGGCGGTCACGAGCGTCCCGTAGACGAACGGCACGGCCCCGTAGACCTCGGGCGGGTGCGCCGGGGGATTCCAGACGGCCCCCGTGAAGAACGAGAAACCGAACGTCTGGATGGAGGGGCCCGCGCCGAGGAGGAGGATGAGGGTGACCAGAGCCAGGAGCAGGAGCAAGCCGAAGGCCGCGGCCGCGGAAAGAGATTGAAAGAGGACGTCGCCGGGAGTGGCTCCCGCGTGGGCCCGGCCATGCGACCGGGCTCGTCGTCGGGCCGTCACGGCCCGCAACGCCCTCACGGTGGTCCCCTCAGCTATGGGGCACCGCCTGCCCGTTGAAGGTTATCGCGCCGAGGGTAGCCTCGTTCAGAGACTGAACGGCCGATGGGAGCTGCACGTACACGAGGGCCTCGGAGTACTGCTGGCCGTCGTGGATGACCCACCAAAGGAACTTCACGAGCGCCTGGGCCTTGGCCTGGGTCATCGAGGACCCGATGACCTCCAGGTGCTGGTAGACGAGCAGGTACGTGAAACTCGCGATCGGGTAGCTGGTGTCACCCGGAGCATCGATGAGGGACACGTTGAACCAGTCCCCGCTCCCGCTCGGCAGGGTCGACACGGCCCCTTGGGCGGCCGCCTTGATCGAGTCGAGCGTGGGAGCGACAAAGGAGCCCGCGGGGTTCTGGACCTTCGCTACGGTCATCGAGTTCTGGATCGTGTAGGCAAGCTCCACGTAACCGGCCGAGTAGGGGGTCTGTTGAATCTTCCCCGCCACTCCGGAGTTCTGCGGTGCTCCGATGCCGACCGGCCAGTTCACGGAGGTTCCCGCGCCCACGTCGTTCTTCCAGGTGGCGTTCTCCTTCGACAGGAAGCTTGTCCACACGAACGTCGTGCCGCTCCCGTCCGAGCGGTGCACCACGCTGATAGGCTGGCTCGGGAGGGTGACCCCGGGGTTCAGGGCCGCGATGCTGGCATCGTTCCACGCCGTGATGTTCCCGAGGAAGATCCCCGCCAAGACGGTCCCCGAGACGTTCAACCCGGTCGCCATGCCGGGCAGGTTGTAAGCGAAAGTGACCGCACCGATGGTCTCTGGGATGTGCACGAGGCCTTGGGCCCCCGCCCTCTGCGCCGCGTTCAGCGGCGCATCCGATCCGGCGAAATCCACGGTCTTCTTCGTGATCTGCGAGATTCCGCCTCCGCTCCCGATGGCTTGGTAGTTCACCTTGACTCCCGTGGAGTTCTCGTAGACGCTCATCCACTTGGAGATCAGCGGGTAGGGGAAGGTCGCCCCGGCCCCTACCAGGGTCACGCTCTCCGTCGCCGGCGAGAACCACCCGCTCGTCCACCCGTATGCTAGGAGGAGGACCACCACGACCGAGACTGCGGCGACGGCCGCATACTTCCTCCAAGGGCTTCGTGCCGGCCTCAGCCGAGCCAATTCCTCCGCCGTGGGCTGGGCCTCTTTCTCTGAACCGTTCATCTGCTGTTCACACCCCTCGTTCTCTTTGGGGACCGCGCAGAAAGGACCAACACCGTTCGCGATCTCGAGGGGCGACCGGAACAGGAACCTATATCGCTTGGGCCCGGGGACTCGGCTGTCACCGTGTGTACCCCGTGTGGCTATATAGACTATTGAGCTAAGCCTTTATACTCTATAACACCTGAGGAACACCGAGGACAGACGGACATGGAAGGAAGGAAGTTGCAGCTCACCGGCGGGTCGACGTACGTCGTGTCCCTGCCGAAGCGATGGGTGGTCGACGCCGGGCTCAAGGCCGGCGACACGGTCTTCCTGGAGACCACCCCGGACGGGGCCGTGAACGTGAGGCCCCAGCCTGCCGGGAAGGCGGCGGCCCGCCGCAAGGTCTTCGACGAGAAGGGCGGGGAGGTGCGCGAGCACTTGCTCCGGAAGCTCATCGGCGCGTACATCTCGGGATTCGGCATGATTGAGATCCGGTTCCGTCCCGAGAACGGTCCGTTCGTGCGCCGCGTCGCCCGGGACTTCTGCCATCTGGTCATCGGGCCGGAGATCATCGAGGAGACGCGCACGACGCTCGTCGTCCAGGACCTGTCGGACCCCTCCGAGCTGAGCTCGGAGAAGTGCCTCCGGCGGATGCACCTCAGCGTCCGGGCGATGCTCGAGGACGCCATCCTGGCCCTCAAGAACCGGGACCAGGTCCTCGCCCGGGACGTCGCCCAGCGGGACCAGGACGTGGACCGCCTGTACTGGATGGTCGCCAAGCAGTACCACCTCGCTCATACGGCGCCGCCCGGCACGGCCGAGCGGCCCGCGGAGAGCGGAATCCATGCCCACCGGCTCGTGGCGAAGCTCCTCGAGCGCGTCGGCGACCATGCGGAGCGGATCGCGAGCACGTACGAGGTCCTTGTGGGAGCGAAGGACCTCGATCCGAGGCTCGTGAAGGAGATCGAGGTGGCCAACGTGTCCGCGACGGCCATCCTGGACAAGGCGTTCAGCGCCCTCATGTCGGGGGACATCGATGTCGCGAACGAGGCGATCGACGCCCGCCTGCAACACCAGAAGCTCATCGACGGGCTGTCCCACCACGTCGCCTCGAAGAAGGGGGAGGAGCTCCTCGCCCTGGGCGCGATCGTGGACAGCCTGAGCCGGACCGCCAGCTATGCGACGGACATCGCGGAGCAGGCGATCAACCTGGCCGTGCTGGAGGATCCGGGATCTCCGTAGGCCTCTGGAGACTACGGGGGAAACCCGTATCCTCTCCAGCTTCAATGCTAGAGGCCTATGCCCGAACTCCTCGCCCCGGTCCGAGCGGAGCCCGATGAGGCGGTCGTGCGGCACTACCTGGAGGCCCTGAACAGCGGTCAGGTGCTGGAAGCGCTCAACGCGTTCAGCATGGACGCACGGATGCGGGACGAGTCCGGCCGCGAGCGGCGCGGCATCCGGGAGATCGCCGCGGCGTTCGCGAGCCACGAGCGTCCGCTGAAGGTGGACATCGAGGAGCTCCAGAAGGAAGGGGCGGCGGTCGCGGTCCGCGTGCGGCTGACCTACCCGGAGACCCGCGAGACGCGAGTCTACCGGAGCGTCTTCCGGGTGAACCGCGACCGGATCCGGTCCCTGGTGATGGACCCCCTGCCGGTCCCGCCGGCCCGACGCGGCAAGGCGGCCCGATCCGCCTGAGACTGCCCGGGGAACCGGTGCCCCCTCGGGTCCTCCTCGCCCCCCCATAGAATCCGGGGCGCAACTCCTTGTAGCGCGGATTCGTTCACGAGATGGACGTAGCCCCCGGAAGCGGGAAAGAATGACTCCTGCGACCGGGGCCCATCCCTTTTGACACCTCATCGCGTGTCCCGGACCGCGCGCTCGACGCGCCCAGATCGCGGTCGTTGCCCCACGGCAGAAGATTCAGAAGTAGAGGGCAGGGATTGGCAACTGTCGATTGGAGGAGGACCCTGCCCCCCGGACAGCCAATGCGCCTGCCGATAAGAGCGTGCGCGAAGGGGTCTACGGAGCCCACGGGAATCGCGGGCCTCTCCCCGGGGATCGCCTCCGCCTCCGGGGCCGTGCGAATACCTACCGAGGCTAGAAGTAACTCGGTCCAGTTCCACGGCGTATCCTCTGGAGAATGGGTGGCCTTCCCGAGGGCCGCGTGGACATCGTCTCGGACCAAGTGGCCCGGTCGGTCAACGTGGCCGCGTACCTCTACGGGACCACGCATCCCGACGAGTACGTGGTCATCTCGGGGCACATCGACACCTGGTGGTCCGGAGCCAATGACGACACCTCGTCCATCGCGGCCGTGCTCGAACTCGCGCGGCTCTTCTCGACCGCGAGGGCCGCGGGCACGTTCACGAACGACCGCACGCTCGTCTTCGCCTCCATGGGGGCGGAGGAGACGGGCGGCCCGGACAACACCTGGTACAACTGGCTCGTGGGATCCTACGAGTTCGTGAGGGCCCATCCGGAGATCCTCGCCGGCCTCGTAGTCGAGCTGAACATGGACGGCGTGAGCCTCGCGAGGACATCGGGCAAGTACTGGGTCGAGAACACCTGGGAGGTGAATCCCTTCGTGGCGAAGGGGATCCGCGACCTCGGCCTCGGCGGGGCGGTCGGCTACTACAACCCCGTCTGGTCGTGGACGGACGCGTGGTCCTACGCCGCGAAGGGCGGTGGCTCGGCGATCCAACTCCTCTGGGTGGCGGGCTACGACGAGACCTACCACACCCAGCTCGACGACATGGCGGAACAGAGCCCGGCGACGGTGGAGGTCCCGCTGAAGATGCATGGCCTCGGGACGATGCGCGCGGCGAACGCCCTCATCGTGCCCGTCGAGCTCCAGCACACGGTGGACTGGGCCGTGGCGGGCTTCAAGAGCGAGAAGGCCGCGATCCCTGCCCAAACCGCGGAGTTCGATGAGGCAATCACGGCCGCGGGTGCGCTCCGCGAGTGCGCGGTCGCAATGAACGCCTACGCGGCCGAGCTGGAGGCCGACTACGCGGCCGCGTCCGCGGAGGAACGGCCGGCCCTCCAGGCGCAGGCGGACGCCCTCAACGCTCAGTTCATCGACGCCCGGCGCGTCGTGAACGTGTGGACCTTCGGGGAAGGCGGACTCATGGGCTCGTGGGATGTCTTCCTGCGGCCCGCGCAGTACGTGCATGACCTGAGCGCCGTGAACCGGGCGACCGCGGCCCTCTCTAAGGGACAGACGGGGAACGCCCTGGCGGCCCTCGAAGGCGTGTACACGATGGAATGGGGCAAGGCCTACAGCCGCGAGACGTACTTGGAGCTCCTGCGGGAGAGGACGGACGTCCCCATGTACTGGGGAGGGGACTTCGGGCAGCAGCAATCCTACGTGGATGTCCAGGGAATTTACCTGGGCCTGAAGGCCGGAACGACGTCCAAAGCGGCGGCCCTCTCGGAACTCCACTGGATCGCGGACACGCAGCTGACCCCATGGCTCGTCGGTGACCTGGCGCTCCTGGAGAACGCCTACTCGGAGGGCGCGGCTATCCTGAGCTAACCGCACACCGACATGAAAAGAGCGCGAGACGGCGGTCCAGGCAGAGCCTCGGCGCTCACGGACGCACGCCGCTGGCGAGCTCGCGGACGAAAGCCTCGACCGCCTCCGGGTCGGCCTCCTCCGCAGCCATGCGCACAATCGCGCTGCCCACCACGATCCCGTCGGCACCCGAGGTGGCCAGGGTGCGGACGTGATCCGGCGTCGAGACGCCGAAGCCCACGGCGAGTGGCAGCGACGCCGTGTGGTGCAGGGCCTGGAGCCGGCTCCGAAGGCCTTCCGGGAGGTCGGACCGAGTGCCCGTGGTCCCGTACCGCGCGACGACGTAGACGAAGCCGCGGGAGACCGCGCCAATGGCCGCGGCCCGCCCGTCGGGCGTGGACGGCGCGACCAGCTGCACGAGGTCGATCTGCGCGCCGTCGAGGACCCCACGGATCTCCGGAGACTCCTCGAGGGAAAGATCCGGGACGATCACGCCGTCGACGCCTGCGGCCGCGGCGCGCTCAGCGAAGGGCGTGAGGCCCATCGCCAGCACCGGGTTCAGGTACGTCATCAGGAGGAGCGGCGCGTCGGATCCCCGCCGCAGCCGGGCGGCGAGGTCGAGGACGTCCCGCGGCCGCGTCCCGGCCCTCAGGGCGCGCTGGCCCGCGGCCTGGATCTCCGGTCCATCCGCGATCGGGTCGGAGAAGTGGACGCCGAGCTCGACGAGGTCTGCCCCGCCGCGGATGCACGCGAGGGCCATCTTCTCCGTCGTCGCGAGGTCCGGATCCCCGGCCATGAGGTAGGCCACCAAGGCGGCGCGCTCCTCCTTCCTCGCGCGCGCGAACGCGTCGCGAATCCGGCTCAGAGCTCCACCCCCATGGACCGAGCCACGGTCTGGACATCCTTGTCCCCGCGGCCGGAGAGAGTGGCGACGACCACCTGGTCGCGGTCCATCTCCCGCGCGCGCTGCATCGCCGCGAAGACCGCGTGGGCAGACTCCAGCGCCGGGAGGATCCCCTCCAGGGTCGCGAGGGTGTGGAAGGCCTCGAGCGCCTGGGCGTCCGTGACCGCGGTGAAGGAGGCGCGCTTCGTGTCCTTCAGGTAGGCGAGCTGCGGGCCGACCCCGGGATAGTCGAGGCCCGCGGAGACGCTGAACGTGTCGGCGATCTGGCCGTCTTCGTCCTGCAGGAGGTACGAGCGTGCCCCGTGGAGGACGCCCGGTCGGCCGGCGACCAGGGTGGCCGCATGGCGACCCGTCTCGATGCCCTCGCCGCCGGCCTCCGCGCCGAGCAGCTCGACGGCCGTGTCCTCGAGGAAGGGTGCGAACGTGCCCATGGAGTTGCTCCCGCCGCCGACGCAGGCCACGAGGAGGTCGGGGAGCCGGCCCATCTGCTCCCGAGCCTGGTCCTTGATCTCCCGGCCGATCACGCTCTGGAAGTCCCGCACGATCGTCGGATAGGGATGCGGCCCGACCACGGAGCCGATGCAGTAGTACGTCATCGTGACGTTCGTGACCCAGTCGCGGAGGGCCTCGTTGATCGCGTCCTTCAAGGTCTGGCTGCCGCCGTCCACGGCGTGGACCTGCGTCCCGAGGAGACGCATGCGGAAGACGTTCAGAGCCTGGCGCTTCACGTCCACGGAGCCCATGTAGACCTCCGTCGGGATGCCGAGGACGGCCCCGGCCATGGCCGCGGCGACGCCGTGCTGCCCCGCGCCCGTCTCCGCGATCATCCGGGGCTTGCCCATCCGCCGGGCGAGGAGCGCCTGCCCCATGACGTTGTTGAACTTGTGCGCCCCGCCGTGGCAGAGGTCCTCCCGCTTCAGGTAGATGCGCGCGCCGCCGCAGGCCTCCGTGAGCCGACGAGCGAAGTAGAGAGGCGTGGGCCGGCCGCCGTAGTGCCGGTTGTAGTCGTCCAGCTCCGCCTCGAACCGAGGGTCGGCACGGGCGTCCTCGTACGCGGCTTCGAGCTCGAGAAGCGCGGGCATGAGGGTCTCGGGGACGAACTGGCCCCCGTACGGGCCGAACTTGCCTCTCGACGCCACCTCAGCCATGGAGCAGTTCCCCCAGCTTCCGCCGCGGATCCGGGGACGACATGACGGACGAGCCGACGAGGACGGCATCGGCGCCGGCCTGAAGCAGGGCGTCCACCTGGTCCCTCCGCTCCACGCCGCTCATCGCGATCACAGGGCGGTCCTTCGGGCGGGCCGATAAAAGCGCCGAGGTCGTGGCGGGGTCCGTCTGCATCGTGGACAGGTCGCGGTGGTTGATGCCCAGGACGTCCGCGTCCGTCCGCAGAGCCTCGTCGAGGTCCTCGAGGGTGTGGACCTCCAAGACGACGTCCAGGTCGAGGCCGTGGGCCGCATCGATGAGCCGCTGCGGGGAGGCCACCGGGAGCCCCCGTGTCGTCAGCGTCTGGATCACCAAGACCGCAGACGCACCGCACGCCGCCGCGGCCTCCACCTGCCGCGAGTCCACGACGATGTCCTTGAATAGGACGGGCAGGCCCGTCGCCGCGGCCTCGCGCACGTAGTCGAGGCGGCCCGCGAAGACGTTCGGCTCGGCGAGGACCGAGAGGCCGAGCGGGCTCGCGTCCACGAAGGTTTTCAGCAACTGATGAAAATCCTCGGGCGAGTGGGCCGGGGCCATCGTGGGTGATGCGAACTTGATCTCCGCAATCACGTCCGAGGGCTGTTCCGGGGTCCCGAGGACTTCCAGGAAGGAAGGCGCCCGCGGCGCGGGCTCGGACACGACGTAGTAGCCGTCGCGCAGGAGCGATTGGGCATTCTGCACGAGGCGCCTAAGCTCGTCCATGGTCCTCCAGCTTGGAAAGGTCCCCACCCGTCGCGGCCACAAGCTCCCGGAGTTTCCCCAGCGCGCGTCCGGAGTCGAGGACTTCCTGGGCCACCGGGATCGCGTCGTTCAGGGAGGCGGTCTTCCCCGCGACGTAGATCCCCGCCGCGGCGTTCGCGATGACCATGTCCCGTTTCGGCCCCGGCTCGCCGGCCAGGATCCGCAGGGCCTCCCTCGCAGCCTCGGCCGGCTCGGACCCCGCAAGGGCGTGCAGGGGCGCGCGGTCGAACCCCAGGTCCTCCGCCCGGAGGACGTACTGCCTCGCCTCGCCCTCCGAGAGCTCGCCGACGAGCGTGGGGCAGCTGAGGCAGATCTCGTCGACGCCCGCCTGTCCGTGCACGACCATCGCGTGCTCCAGGCCGAGGCGGTCCGTCACGTCGAGGAAGAGCGGCACCAGGTCCGGGGAGAAGACACCCATCACGTGCCCTCGGGCGCCCGCCGGGTTCGTGAGCGGGCCGAGGATGTTGAAGACCGTCCGCACCCCGAGCTCCTTCCGCGGCCCCATCGCGTTCCGCATCGCGGGGTGGAACTTCGGCGCGAACATGAAGCAGAGCCCGTGGTCCTGGAGGACGCGCTCGACCGCTGACGGATTGAGGTCGATGCGCACGCCGAGGGCCTCGAGGAGGTCCGCGCTGCCGCAGCGGCTCGTGATCGCGCGGTTCCCGTGCTTCGCCACCGTCACGCCCGCGCCGGCCACGAGGAACATAGCCAGGGTCGAGACGTTGAACGTCGTCACGGGCGCGCCACCGGTGCCGCAGAGGTCCACGACACGGCCGTTGGGCCGCGGGCGGATCGCGGCGGCCCGCTCCCGCATCGCCACCGCCATCCCGGCAATCTCATCCGGGCGCTGGCCCTTCATCGCCATCCCGAGGAGGAAGGCGCCGACCTGGGCTTGGGTCGCGGTGCCGTCCATGATCTCCGCCATGGCATCGTGGGCCTGCGCGGGTCCCAGGTCGCGGTGGGCCGCGAGCTCCGCGAGCGCGTCCCGGATCACGACCGCACCTCGCGCAGGAAGTTCGCCAGGAGGGCCGGCCCCTCCGGCGTCAGGATGGACTCGGGGTGAAACTGCACGCCCTCGATGGGGAAGCGACGGTGGCGGACCGCCATGACCTCGCCGTCCTCCGACGTGGCGCTCACCGCAAGGTCCGGCGGCAGCGTGGCACGTTCGATGGCCAGGGAGTGGTAGCGGCCCGCGGTGAGCGGATTGGGCAGGCCCTCGAAGATCGTCCGCCCGTCGTGGCGGACCGTGCTCGTCTTGCCGTGCAGGAGCCGCGCCGCGGGTCCCACCTGCGCTCCGAAGGCGGAGCCGATGCCCTGGTGGCCCAGGCAGACGCCGAGGGTGGGCGTGTACGGGCTCACGTGCCTCAAGATGTCCCCGCACACGCCGAAATCCCGGGCGTTCGCCGGATGGCCGGGGCCCGGCGAGAGGACGACGGCATCGGGGGCCATCTGCCGCACCTCCTTCAGGGTGACGGCGTCGTTGCGCACGACGCTCGGGCTCGCGCCGAGCTCCCCGAGCCGCTGGTACAGGTTGTACACGAAGGAGTCGTAGTTGTCGATGACGAGGACGTTCACGTGTTCGCCTCCTGAAGCGCCTCCTTCAGGCCGCCAAGCTTCTGCTCCGTCTCCCGCAACTCCCGCACCGG